>JANONQ010000246.1:0-3090 GCA_031420935.1 Novosphingobium sp.
GCCATGCTGGCGTTTTCGCGGTAGGTGGTCTGCAAGCTGCGCTCGAAGCTGGCGTCGTCGATCTGCTGCCAGGCGATGTCGCCGTAGAGGCGCTGGACTTCGAGCAGCGTGGCGAGATCGGCCTCGGCGCGGTGGAGACAGACCAGCGCCTCGCCCTCGCGCCGCACCAGCGCGCCGCGCTCGCGGGCGAAGGCGTAGCTCAGGCCGGCAAGCTGGGGAGGCGGGGCTGGTGCGAGAGCGTCTGGCATCACTCGCCCAGCACCAAGGTCGCCGAAACCATCCCGGGGGCGCCCTTGCGCTCGATGGTCGCCTCGCTCGCCCGCAGGCGGCTGGTCTGCTCCAGTTCGGCGATCCAGCCGAGCACCTGGTCGAACGGCGCGTCGCCCAGGACGATGCGGGTATTGCCGCCCTCGGGCTCGATCCGCTGGATGACGATCCGCGCCGCCGCCGCGCTGTCGGTAATGATCGCCGAGGCGGTGCCGCGCCGCATCCTGCCGGTACGGGCAAGATCGGGGCCGCCAGCGCGCAGCCGCGCCTCGAGCAGACCGGCATCGCGGATGTCGGCCAGGGCTTCGGCCCGGGCGGCACGCAGCGGGGCGATCACCGCGACGAGAAGTAGTGCGAAGATCGCCGCTGCCGTCAATGCACCCAGCAGAATTTGTTCGCGGAGCGAGCGTCCGCTCCACCAGATCCGGCCGCGCTGCCAATAGGGCTCGATCCGGCCGAGGTCGAAATACTGGCCGTAGCGGGCGGCGATATGCTGCGGGATCATGAGCCGCGCACCGCGAAACTGCCGACCGCGCGGCCCTGGTCGGTCGATGCGGCACCCGGTTGCACAGTCAGCCCGGCCTGCGCCAGCGCCTGCGTGACCCGCTGCAGTCCGGCGATGTCGCTGGTCTCGACCACGATCGTCAGCGCGCTTGCCGAACGGTCGAAGGTGACCGAGCGCCAGCTGACCGCCGGCTGCACCCCTGCCAGTGCGCCGCCGGTGCGCGCCAGCAGCGCGAGGAACCGGCTGGGCGCTCCGCTCGCGCCATCGGGGGTCATATCGGCGACGGCCGCGCCAAGATCGGGGCCGATGACGAAGGAGGGCTGGGCAGTGGCGGCGAAGGCGCGTACTTCAGCCTCGCGCTGGTCGGCGATGCGGGTGAGCGCCAGCGTGTCAGCTGCGGCGATGGCGCCATGGGCCAGCGCGCCGGCAGCGGCGACCAGCGCCATGCGCCTCCACAGCGGATCGGCTTTGCGGCGCGGCGCGGCGTAGCGTCCCTGCCGCAGATCGAGCGCTGGTGCGAGCAGCCGGCGCGCCAGCGGCTGGGTCTCCAGCCCCGCCTGGGCCCCGTGCATCTGCGGCGGCAGCGGATCGCCATAGGCGATACACTCCGGCTCGCCTGCCGCCTGCCAGGCAGGGACGAGCAGGGCGAGGGGAATGGCGAAGCCGGTGGCATCGGGCGCTCGGACCATCGCCCGCTCGCCGGCAAGATCGACCGACCAGCTGCCCGGACCCGGCACTGGCAGCGCGAGCGCATCCGGCACGAGCGAGGCATGCTCCAGGCCCGCCTCGGTCAGGCGCAGCAGCCATTGGCGCATCAGGTCGTGCCGGACCACTCCGGCCAGCCAGCGGTTCGGGGCGACTTCGCCCCCGAGCGCGACATGGACTTCGTCGAGCGGATCGGCGATCCGGTCTTCTATGGCAAAGGGCAGCGCCGCCCGCCGCCGCGCGGCGCTTTGCATCGGCGGCAAGTCGACCGACACCACCAGAACATGCTCGCTACGGACCAGAACGACCGCCGGCCCTTCCGCGAAATCTTCAACGCTGACAAGGCGGTCTCCGTCCAGCGACCAGATACCACTCGATGTGCGCTGCGAGGCCGCGGGGCTCTCGGTCGAAATTGCTTCATCGGCTGGCAATTGGCGCGGTAGATTTTCCATCTGGTGCCCCTATAGTAAGGATTATGAGCCCAACACCAAAGCGGTTTTCTGCGGCACGGTATCGCAAATGCGCGCCGAACGGCGAGGCGGGACTGACGCTGATTGAAATCCTGGTGGTGCTGGCGATCATTGCGGTGATGGCGTTCCTGATCGTGCCCAATGTGATCGGCCGGCCCGACCAGGCGCGGGTGACTGTTGCCCAGACCGACCTGCGCACGATATCGGCCGCACTCAAGATGTACCGGCTCGACAATGGCGATTATCCGACGAGCGAGCAGGGGCTGAGCGCCCTCGCGGTGCGCCCGTCCAGTGGCCCGGTTCCGGCAAACTGGTCGCCTAACGGCTATCTTGAAAAGCTTCCCGCCGATCCCTGGGGCCGGCCCTATGGCTACAGTTCGCCGGGTGTCAGTGGCGCCGGGTTCGACATCGTCTCGCTCGGCAAGGACGGCAAGGCGGGGGGCGAGGACGTTGATCAGGACATTTCCCTCGCCGGCAGATGATCCCCTGTCAGCGGCGGATGACACCAGCTCCGCAGCGCGGCATGACGCTGGTGGAGGTGCTCGTCGTCCTTGCGATCCTGGCGATTACCAGTTCTGTGACGCTGCTGGCGATCGGTGCGGGCAGGGGGATGAACGGCCAGGCCGAGGCGAAGCGGTTGCAATCGCGGCTGCAATTGGCGGCCGATCGAACCATGCTGTCGGCCGAACCTATTGCCTTCGCCGCTTCGGCGAATGGCTATGGCTTCGTCGAATGGAATGCGGCGCGCGGCGCGTGGCAACCGAACCGGCTGGCCAACCTCGGCGAGGCATACCGTTTGCCGGGCGGCATGGTCCTGCAAAGCAGCGATCCGCGCAGCCCGCTGCCGATAGGCGCCGACGCCTCGGGTCAGGGCTTCACGCTGACGCTCTCAGCGGATCGGCGCCGCTGGACAGTGAGCTTCGACGGCATGACGGCGCGGCTGGACCCTGCAAGCGGAGCAGCAGGCTCATGAATTTGGCACCGCCATCGCAGCGCGGCTTTACCTTGATCGAGGCGCTGGTCGCGCTGGCGATCCTGGGCATTGCCGCTGTCGGCATCGTCCGCGCGGCCGAGGCGCATATCGATACGCAATACGGGCTGGAACGCCGCGCAGCGGCTCAACTGGTGGCGGAAAATGCCTTG
>JANONQ010000247.1:0-7568 GCA_031420935.1 Novosphingobium sp.
CGGCAACGCCACCAGCCGGACGCTGGTGCTGCTCGACGGCGTGCCGATGGCCGATCCGCTGTTCGGCTATATCCCGCTATCGGCCATCGCGCCGGAGCGGCTGGCATCGGTGCGCATCACGCGCGGCGGCGGCTCGGGCGCGTTCGGTGCGGGTGCGGTTGCCGGCACCATCGAGCTGACCAGTGCCGATGCCGATACCCTCGGGCTGTTTTCCGGCTCCGCATTGGCCGACGATCGGGGGGAGACCGAACTTTCCGCCACGCTCGCGCCAAAGCTGGGCCGGGGCTTCGCTGTCCTCTCCGGCCGCTGGGACCGGGGCCAGGGCTTCTTCACCGCGCCGGAGGCACAGCGCGTCCCCGCCAGCGTCAGGGCGCGCTACGACAGCTGGTCAGCGAGCGGGCGGGCGGTGGTGCCGGTTGGCAGCGACCTCGAGCTGCAGGCACGCGGCTTCGCCTTCGCGGACAACCGCACGCTGCGCTTTGCCGGAGCGGACAACTCATCCGAAGGGCAGGACGCGAGTCTGCGGCTGGTCGGGCGGGGACCGTGGCAAGTGGACGCCCTCGCCTATCTGCAGAAGCGCGACTTTTCCAATATCGTCATCAGCTCGACCAGCTTTCGCAAGACGCTCGACCAGCGCCGCACACCTTCGACCGGCTGGGGCGGCAAGCTGGAGCTGCGGCCGCCGCTGGGCCCCATGCTGGGAGGGACGCATGTCTTGCGGCTGGGGGCCGATCTGCGGATCGCCGACGGCCATCTCGAGGAGGAAGGCTACAATGCGGGCACAGGTGCAGTCACCTTTCGGCGCCGGGCTGGCGGGCGTAACAGCGATGTAGGTCTGTTTCTCGAAGACGACTGGACGCTTGGCTCGCTGATCCTCACCGCCGGTGTCCGTGCCGATCGCTGGACTGTGCGCGACGGCTTCTTCCGCCAGGAGAATGACGCCGGAGTCGTTACCACCGACACCCGCTTCGCCAATCGCGCGGGCTGGAACACGGCCTTGCGCGGCGGCGCGGTATGGAACGCGGGCAGCGGATTGGCGCTGCGCGCGGCGGCCTATAGCGGGCTGCGCTTGCCGACGCTTAACGAGCTCTACCGGCCCTTCGTCGTCTTCCCGGTCACGACCCGCGCCAATGCGGCGCTGACCAATGAGGAATTGTTCGGTTTCGAAGCGGGAATCGATTTCGCGCCATTGGACGCCGTCAAACTTTCGCTGACCGCCTTCGACAACAAGGTAAAAAATGCCGTCGCCAATGTCACCATTGGCACCAATCTGCGCGAGCGGCGCAATGTCGATGCAGTGCGTGCCAGGGGCGTGGAACTGGCGGCGGCGCTGTGCTTTGGCGCGGTGAGCTTCGACGGCTCGCTGGCGCTGACCGACGCCGAGGTAGAGGCCAGCGGCATCTCGGCCGCGCTGGACGGCAAGCGGCCGACGCAAACCCCAAAGCTCGCCGCCAGCGGAACGCTGTCCTGGCGCCCGAGGGGCGGCTGGCTGCTCGCCGCCACCCTGCGCCATGTCGGCGCGCAGTTCGAGGACGATCTGGAAACCGGCGTCCTGCCCGCCGCGACGACGCTCGATGCTTATGCCGAAGTGCCGGTGGCAGGCCGGTTCAGTCTGGTGCTGCGGGGCGAAAACCTGACAGACACGGATGTGATCACCCGCAATCAGAACGGCTCGATCGACCTCGGCGCCCCGCGCACGGTTTGGGCCGGGGTGAAGGTTAGGCTGGGTAAGTGAAATTCCCCTCCCGCTTGCGGGAGGGGCTAGGGGAGGGCTTGTTATCCAACCTCACCTAACAGGCCCTCCCCCGACCCCTCCCGCAAACGGGAGGGGAGAAGCACCATCGCCGACTCTCGGCTTCGCTCCAACCTGAGGGCTAAATCCCAATGCCCAGCCTCACGGTCAATTCCCGCCCGCTCGAATTCCGCATGGACCCGCAGACGCCGCTGCTCTGGGCGCTGCGCGATGCGGCCAATCTGACCGGTACGAAATACGGCTGCGGCGTTGGCGATTGCGGCGCCTGCATGGTGCTGGTCGACGGCGAGGCGATGCGTTCGTGCCTGATTTCGCTGGCCGAGGCCGAGGGGCGCGAGGTCACCACGATCGAGGCGCTGTCGCAGGACCGCTCACACCCGGTGCAGCAGGCACTGGTCGCTGAGCAGGCGATTCAATGCGGCTTCTGTACGCCCGGCATCGCCATCAGCGCCGCAGCGCTGCTTGCCCGCAATGCCGATCCCAGCGAGGCCGAGATCAAGGCGGCGATCCCCAACCTGTGCCGCTGCGGTGTCTATCCGCGCCTCGTCCGCGCGGTCCAGCGCGCCGGGCGGGTAATGCGCGGGCTCGAGACGATCAGCGCCGCCCCCGCCCCCGGCATCTCGCCCGAGGATGCCGCCCGGGTGGTCCCGGCGATGAATCCGTCTGCGCTATAAGCGTCAGAGCTTAATCCGCGCGGTGAAACGGGCGTTGATCGGGGCGCCGGGCGTGATGTTGTTGTTATTGTGGGCGTCGGAAAAGTAGGTGGCGTCGGTCAGGTTCTCGACATTGACCTGGAATTGCAGCCGGTCAGACGCCTTGAAGAACAGCGCCGCATCGACCCGGGTGAAGCCCGGCAATCGCGTCGGAAGCGCCGCGAGCGAGGTGCGGATCGCCGCCAGCTGGCTCGACTGGTGGACCACGCCGACACCGGCGCCAAAACGGCTGGTGAAGTCGTAGCGGTTCCACAGCGCGAACTGGTGCTGCGGCACCTGCGGTAGCCGCACCAGGTCGGTGCCGACCAACTTGGCATCCTGATAGGTGTAGCCGCCGCTGACCTGCCAATGGGGCGTGACCCGCCCGGTAAGGGCAAATTCCAAGCCCTTGGTCCGGGTCTTGCCAATGACGCTTTCCTTGGTGATATCGTTGGGATTGCGCGTTGTCGCATTCGAACGATCAAGTTGGAACAGCGCCAGGGTGACATTGAGATCGGGCCGGATATCCCATTTGGCGCCCAATTCGTAGTTGGTGAAGCCTTCCGGTTCGAGGTTTTCCTGGGTGGTCGTCAGAGTCAGGAACTGGTCGCCCGATCGCGGCAGGAAGCTCTTGCTGTAGCTGGCGTAGATCGAGATATTTTCCCGCGGCTTGAAGATCACGCCGAAGCGCGGGCTGATCTTCTCATCGGTGCGGGCGAAGTGGCGCGGTACCGCCGGGATGCGGTCAGTGCCGTTGATTTTGAAGCGGTCGAAACGCAGGCCGACGACCACATCGAGATGGCTGCCGAAACTGATCTGGTCCTGCGCATAGGCGGAAAACACTTCCACATCGGAGACAGTATTGCGGTTCAGCGCCGGAAAAATGACGGTCGGATAGACGATATTGGCGAGGTTCAGCTTGCCGTTCGACAACACGCCGCCCAGCCGCTGGTTGACCGAATTCTGATCGCCGTATTCAATCCCCAGCAGGATCTTGTTGGCGATGGCCCCTAGCTTCAGGTCCCACACCAGATTGCTCTGGGCGATGAAATTGCGCCGCTTGGTCGGATCGGTATAAGCGGCCAAATCGACTTTGCCATCAGCCGCTGCCGCGCCGTTGGCGTAAACGTTGGTGTAGTACTTGTCGTAATCGCCGTAGAGAACGGACGATGTCCAGCTGAGGTTTTCGGTCAGCTGCCCGTCGAGCCGCGCCTTGACGATATGGGCATCGAGACCGGTGCGGTTGACCCCCGGAACGCCGAAGAAGGTGTCGCGGTGGCCCGGCAGCGGCGCGGGCTGGCACGGCGCTGTGCAGGCGAGCGAGGGAATGCCGCGATCCGCCACCCGGTCGTCGTGGACATATTCATAGGATAGGCCGGCCTTCCAGCCGCCGCCGAAATCCGCCGCGATATGCGGATTGACCGCGTAGCGTTCGCCATCAACGAAATTGCGATGGCTATCCAACCGCTCATAATTGGCATTGATCCGCACGGCGGCATTGCTGCTGAGCGGCGCGTTGACATCGGCGGCAATATCCCAGGCGCCGAAGGTGTTCACACCCGCTGCGCCGCTGGCAAATAAGCGGTCGGCGCTGGGCGCTTTCAGCACGCGGTTGATGATCCCGCCGCCGCCGCCGCGACCGAAGATCAGCGCGTATGGGCCTTTGAGGATTTCGACCCGCTCGATGTTGTAGAGCCCGCGGTAATACTGGACATCGTCGCGGACGCCGTCGAGGAAGAAGTCGGACGAGGTGTTCTGCCCGCGCAGGGTGATCTGGTCACGGTTGCCCTCCCCCTGGCCGACCGTGGTCCCCGGCACATAGCGCAGCACTTCCGCCAGGCTATGCAGCGCCTGGTCATCCAGCCGCTCGCGGGTGACCACCTGGACCGTCTGCGGCACGTCGAGCAGCGGCGTGTCGGTCTTGAACGCGGTGATTGAATCCTGCGCAAGATAGCCTTCATGGGCGCCGGTGACGACGATCTCGGGTCCCGCGCCGGCCTCCTCGGCGAAAGCGCTGCCGGGAAACACCATCAGAGCGCTGCCAGCCAGCAGCGCCGCATGAATACGGTTGGATACGGTTTTCACTAAACCCCCTTGTTGCGAATGATTTGCAATATCGTAAGGCTGCTAATGCGAATCGCTCGCATTGACAAGGATCAATTTGCGGGGATGTGTCCGCGGGGTTAAAAGGCCAGTTGCAACCACGACGTTCACGGAGCATCCGGCATGAAAGCGACGATCTGGCACAACCCGGCCTGCGGCACCTCTCGCAAAACCCTGGCGATCCTCCAGGAAACGCCAGGCGTCGCTGTGACCGTGATCGAATATCTCAAGCACCCGCCGTCGGCTGAGAAACTCGCCCAACTCTACCGCGATGCCGGGATCACCCCCCAGCAGGGGCTCCGGCTGCGCGGCACCGATGCCGAGGAGCGCGGACTGCCCGATGCCGATGCCGCCACGGTTCTGGCCGCCATGGCCGCCGATTCCCGGCTGCTGGAACGGCCGCTGGTCGAGACCGAAAAGGGCGCGCGGTTGTGCCGGCCGCAGGAGAAAGTGCGGGAAATTCTTTAGCTGCCGCTGGAACGCAACAGCCGCTCGAGGCTTGCAAAAGATTAACAAATTTGCAAACGCCGACAATCGCCCCTCCGTTCCCTTACCCGAGGCCATCTCCCAGCATGACCAGCTCACAGCTCGCTCGCGAGGCGCTGCCGCAAAAAATGAAGCGCCAGATCAAGCAAGCGCTTGGTCCGTGGGGCGTGTTCTTCGAGGGTTTCCTGCGCCACCCGGTAATGGTCGGCTCGATCATTCCGTCCTCACGCTTCACTATCGCCAGGATGCTGGCCCCGGTGAAGTGGGATGAGTGCCGGCTGTTCGTCGAATATGGACCGGGCGTCGGCACTTTCTGCCGGCCGGTACTCGACCGGTTGCGGCGCGACGGCGAATTGATCGTAATCGATACCAATCCCCTCTTTATAGACTATCTGCGGGCCACCATCCGCGACAGCCGCTTCACCGCGGTGCTCGGCTCAGCCGACGATGTTGAGGATATCGTGGCTGCGCACGGCCATACTCATGCCGATTATGTGCTGTCAGGCCTTCCCTTTTCGACCTTGCCCGATGGCGTCGGCCCGGCAATCGCGGCGGCGACGCACCGCGTCCTGCGGCCGGGCGGGGCGTTCCTCATCTACCAATTCTCCGCCTGCGCGCGCAATTTCATCGCTCGCCATTTTTCGCGGATCGACCAAAGCTTCGAATGGCGCAACGTGTTGCCGTGCCGGCTCTATTGGGGCTGGAAGGACGAGGCAGCGGGCAGCTGAGCCTCAGAGGGACGCACCGCTAATCGAACGTCGCGCCCAGCGATTCGGCGGAAGGCCCCGCCAGCTGACGGTGGATCGCTGCCAATATAGCCGTAATCAGAAGGCTGGCCACCGCCCCGAACAGCCCTGACACCAGTGCGGTGACCACCAGCGACAGCGTCCCCTCCCCCGCCGCCAGCGTGGCGATTAGCATGATCCCGCCGCCGAACACTGTGGCGATCACAAGATAGATCAGCACCAGCAGCAGGTAGAACAGGAACAATCGCAAACTGTTGCTGCGGGTCAGCCGCCACGAGCGCGTCAGCGCCGCGAATGGATTGAGCACTTTTTCGATCACGATCACCGGCATGGTCAGCGACAGCTTGACCATGACGTAGACCATAACACCGGCGAGCAACAGGATGAGCACGAAGGTCAACATTCCGATCCCGGTCGCCACGCCCAGCACCCCGGCAAACACTGCGTAGATCAGCGCGCCAAGCAGATAGCCGGCAAACACAATCAGGATGGTTGCGGCCAGCGTCGGAAAAGCCCTGACCGCGATCCCCAACGCCTGGCCGACCGTGGGCCGCGTCCGGTCAGTCAGCAGGGCTAGCATCGCCATGTGACCGACCGACTGCAGCAGCAGGGAAATCAGGCCGAAGCTCATCACCTTGCCGACATTGCCTTCCATCAATTGGCGCACGGCGGCGGAATTGCCGATATTGGCCATCAGGTTGTTTTGGTAATCGGTCAGGAACAGCGCCGAGGCGATGCCCGGCAGCAGGAAGAACACGCCCGCAACCGCGATCAGCACCTCGCGATTCGCCTGGACCAGGGCCATGGCATCGCGCCAGGCGCGGCTGCTGTCGAAATTCATGACCACGTTCCTTCACCTCTGTGTTGGCGCTTGATAAGCGCAGCGAATGCCGCCACGCAACTTTCATGGTGAGCGAGCTTCCCGGCGGCATCGAATTGCGCTGCGAGCGCGCACTCGTGCCCTATCGCCAGGCGCTGGCAGCAATGGACCAGCGCAACGCCGCGATAGCCGCCGGCACCGCGCCCGAACTGGTCTGGCTGCTCGAACATCCCCCGGTTTACACCGGCGGCACCAGCGCTGCCGCCGCCGAGCTGCTTGACCCGCGCTTCGAAGTGGTCGCGGCCGGGCGCGGCGGGCGCTACACCTATCACGGCCCGGGCCAGCGGGTATGCTATGTGCTGCTCGACCTCAAGACCCGGGCGCGCGATGTGCGCGGCTATGTCCACGCGCTGGAAGGCTGGATGATCGCCGCGCTCGGCGATCTCGGCGTCGAAAGCTTCCGGCGCGAGGGGCGCATCGGCATCTGGACGCTGGATATCGACGGGCGCGAGGCGAAGATCGGCGCGATCGGCGTGCGCATCCGCCGCTGGGTGACGATGCACGGTTTTGCCGTCAATCTGTCGCCGGATTTGTCGCATTTTTCCGGCATCGTGCCCTGCGGTATCGGCGAATTCGGCGTCACCAGTCTGGAGAGGCTGGGGCTGACGGTTGATTCCGCCAGCTGGGATCGCCTACTGCTCGCCCGCGCCGGCGAATTCCTCGCCGCGCTGGAACAGCCGTGCGGCGTGGAGAATGTCTGTGAAACCTGAGCTGCGCCGCGTTGCCATTATGCTGGCCCTGCCGCTGGCGCTTGCCGGCTGCGGCGGATCGGACGACAGCGGGGGGGCCACCGCCGCCGGCGAAGTGCTGCCCGGCTCGGTGAGCGACGCGATGCTGCCGCTCGATACAGTCAAGTCCCAACCCCCGCCGGCGCCGATGGTTGAGCCGAGCGGAGCGGTGCGGGTGCG
>JANONQ010000248.1:0-1739 GCA_031420935.1 Novosphingobium sp.
AAGCAACCGGGGAGCGAGCCAGGATCGGGTCGATCTCCTCGCGAAAGGCGACGCCGAAGCGGCTTTCCTCGATCCACGCAACCGAACCTTCGATCCATCCAAGATTGCGGATATTGACGAACACAATCGCGCCCTTAGTGACGCGCAAGCCGGCCTCGAGCATCATCCCACCTGATGACAAATTGCGCATTTTGACGCGGTGTTCCAATGACGAGCCGTCAAGTCGGACATCGACCATGACGAACAGGCTGTCGCGTACGATTTGCCTCTGCTCAGTTTCGTCCATGCTCGCGTTCTTTCGTTCCTCAATTTCCCAAGGCGCGTCGGGACTGCCCATATAAACGAGCCAGTGGTCTAGGTTCGTTAGTGATAAGGCAATATGACAAACAATCGGTAAACAGCAGGCTGGGGCATTTTCCCCAGGAAAGGCGATGTTGGCTCAATCGTCGCGCGAAACTTTTTCGCGCCGCTCGTGGGCTTCCTGCGCCTCGACAGTCATAGTGGCGATCGGCCGGGCGATCAGCCGGCCTAGGCCAATCGGCTCGCCGGTAACTTCGCAAAAGCCGTATTCGCCTTCCTCGATGCGCCGCAGCGCGGCGTCGATTTTGGCAATCAGCTTTCGCTGGCGGTCGCGGGTGCGTAGTTCAATGCCCCAGTCGGTCTCACTTGATGCGCGATCGTTAAGGTCGGGTTCGCGAATCGGGCCGTCTTGCAATTGCTGCAGCGTTCCGGCGGCGGCGTCGAAAATTGATTTCTTCCATTCCAGAAGCAAGCGACGGAAATAATCCTGTTGAACCTCACCCATATAGGTTTCGGCATCATTGGGCATGTACTCGCCGCCTATCGAACGCTTCGCCTTCGCCAGCACATCGATTTCATCGGCAATAGCTGTCGGCATCAAAATCTCCGCCCTCGTCCTGCCTAACTGCATTCGCTTCTGCCGGGTTGATTGCCGGTCACGTGTAGCGAGCCAAGGTGCGGCGCCTATAGGCATGCGGCCGAACCCGCACAAGCGCCAATCCAGTCAGAAATATAGATTATGCGGCAATTGCATCGGTGTGCCGCCGATTTGATAGTAGACCCGCATTTTTTCGCATTCGCGTTAATCATTTGTTGACCATGATAGCCGAGCTTGCCCTCAGCGACAGGCAAATAGGGGACCTGTCCAACGGGGGTAAAGCGAGATGGGCACAGCCTGGATCGACATGAATAGTCTTGATGGCGCGGTCGCCGCTGATTCCAGCGCCGCGGATTTGCTCGTGGCGCACTGCCTGGAAGCGGCAGCCACGGGAGACGCCGACGCCTGCTTCGATCTCGGCGTCGTCTTCTCCACCGCCAGCCACGGCGTCGCTTGCGAACTGATCGAGGCGCACAAGTGGTTCAACCTCGCCGCGGTTTTAGGGCATGCCGAAGCGCAGCTGTGCCGGGCCGACATCTCCGAGGAAATGAACGCGCGGGAAATCGCCGAGGCACAGCGCCGCGCCCGACAGTGGATTGCCGCGACAAGCCGCAAGGCGGCTTGAGCTTAACCCTTTTTGAATGGCGTCCGTCCGCCGAGCAAGAGCTGATCCTGGGCAATGCCCGCCCGCTCCCGCTCGAGGAAATCGGCGACGGCAGCACGGAAACCGTCATGCTGGATGTAATGCGCCGAAATTGTCTGCACGGGCTCATAGCCGCGAGCCAGCTTGTGGCCGCCCTGTGCTCCGGCTTCCACACGTTTCAGCCCTAGGGAAATCGCG
>JANONQ010000249.1:0-14918 GCA_031420935.1 Novosphingobium sp.
AAGATTGCGGTCGCGCCCTCGGCACGCATTGCCTCGGCCGCTTCGTCGAGGGCAGTCGTATCGATCTTCTGCTCTGCCATGAACCTCGGGCCGCCAAGCAGGATGTGCTTGCCCGAGACCGTACCGGTCACACCGCGGCCGACCGGCGAGTCGAAGTCGCTGGCTTGTTCGAGCGCCAGTTTGCGGTCCTGCGCGGCGCGCAGGATGGCATCGGCCAGCGGGTGTTCGCTGCCGCGCTCAAGGCTCGCGGCAAGGCGCAAGATCTCGTTCTCGTCCCATCCGCTGACGGTGCGGATACCGGTGACCGCAGGACGCCCTTCGGTCAGCGTTCCGGTCTTGTCGACGATCAGCGTGTCGATCTTCTCGAACCGCTCGAGCGCCTCGGCATTCTTGATGAGGACACCTGCCTGCGCGCCGCGTCCGACGCCCACCATGATCGACATCGGTGTGGCGAGGCCCAGCGCGCAGGGGCACGCTATGATCAGCACGGATACTGCCGCGACCAGCGCGTAGGTCAGGCGCGGGTCCGGTCCGAACAAGGCCCAGGCTGCGGCAGCGATCAACGCGACCGCGATCACCACCGGCACAAACCAGCCAGATACCTGATCGGCCATGCGCTGGATCGGGGCACGGCTGCGCTGCGCCTCGGCGACCATCTGGACGATCCGCGCAAGCAGCGTTTCGCTGCCCACTTTTTCCGCGACCATGACGAAGCTGCCGGTCTTGTTGAGCGAGCCGGCGATAACCTTGGCCCCCGCCTCCTTTGTGACCGGCATGGATTCGCCGGTGACCAGCGATTCATCGATCGAGACCCGCCCTTCGGCGATGACACCGTCGACGGGCACCTTTTCACCCGGACGGACGCGCAGATGGTCGCCAACAATGATCAGATCGAGGGTCACTTCCTCGTCTTGGCCATCGGCGGTGATCCTGCGGGCGGTCTTGGGGGCGAGGTCGAGCAATGCCTTGATCGCGCCGGATGTCCGTTCGCGCGCGCGCAGTTCGAGCACTTGCCCAAGCAGGACCAGCACAGTGATGACAGCGGCTGCCTCGAAATAGACCGGTACTGTGCCCATCGCGTCGCGAAAGGCGGGCGGGAACAGCGATGGCGCGAAATGGGCGACGAGGCTGTAGAGATAGGCGACGCCCACACCCATGGCGATCAGCGTGAACATGTTGAGGTGGCGCGACTTGAGCGAGGCCCAGCCGCGCGTGAAGAACGGCCAGCCCGCCCAGAGTACAACCGGCGTCGCCAGCACGAACTGGATCCAGTTCGATGTCTGCTTGCCGACGAGCATCATGAGGCCAGTCAGGTGGCCGCCCATCTCGAGGGCGAAGACCGGCAGCGTCAGGACCAGTGCGACCCAGAAACGGCGGGTCATATCGGCAAGTTCCGGATTGGGACCGTGATCGGCCGACACGGTTTCCGGTTCCAGCGCCATTCCGCAGATCGGGCAGGAACCGGGACCGACCTGCCGCACCTCCGGGTGCATTGGACAGGTATATATGATGTCACCGGCGCCGGCAGGCACCGGCGGCGCGTCTTTCTTAGACAGGTACTGATCCGGATGGGCGACGAACTTCGTCCGGCACCCCGCGCTGCAGAAATGGTATTCCTGGCCCGCGTGGACCGCGTGGTGTTCGCTCGCAGCTGGGTCCACCTTCATGCCGCAGACCGGATCTATCGCGCTTTCTGCGCCTGTTTTCGCGCCGCCGCCGCAGCTCGCGCCATGTTGGTGCGCCTTGTGATCAGTCGATGCCATATCGATTCTCCTTCAACGCATCATCATGTGGGGTCTGACATCATGTCAGGGTCAAGCGGTCATTTTGGCTGTAATAAGGGAAACTGCTCAATCCGCGTTTCGGGCTCGCCATTTTGGAAAGAAACTGCCCGTGCGCGCCATATAGCCGGGGATGGCGGCGGAAGTGCCGGCCCTGCGCGAGCGTCCGCTGCTGACAATGAAGGACATGGGCATGGGCGCGATCGATGCGCCCCCTACAGGGACCGATCATGCCGGGCACGACATGGCGGGCATGGATATGCCTGCTTCCGAAACCGGCGCTGCCAGCACGGATCATGGCGCGACCGGCCATTCGATAAACATGAACATGCGCGACGGCGCCAATGCGCCGCAGGTCGTGCTCGGACCGGGGGTGCAGACCATTGCCTCTTTGCCGATCGACCGCACCGGGAGCCCCGGTGCCGGCCTCGAAAACGCAAGTCACAAGGTTCTGGTTTACCGCGATCTCGTAGCGCTCGAACGCAGCCCCGATGTGCGCGGTGCGGATCGCGAAATCGAGTTGCACCTGACCGGCAATATGGAGCGCTACATGTGGTCCATCGACGGGCAGACCTTGTCGGAGTCACGAACGCCGATCCCTGTGCAAACAAACCGAGCCACCTCTGTGGACTGCCCCGGATGTTGGCTGCCCACCAAACAAGCGCGATACCGACGGTCAACGCTTGCTCGTTAAAACGGTTGGTTGGATAGAGGCGCACGGCTTGTCAGAAAGGGAAATCACAAGTGGCAATGATGCGGGGCCATATGCGCCGATCCTGATTCCTCCGCCAGAAGCAACGATAGAACTGCGACCAATGCTGCAGTAGTGAGTCTTTGCCTGGCGCGGCAGGTATCAGGTAGCGTCGCGCACGCTCGAAACGTCTGGAATGTCGGCGAAGATAGCCTGTCGAACCTAGGATGCTCTTGCTGCGATGAGACCGCGAAAGCCCGTCAGTCGAACGGAAATCCGAGCGGTTCGTCGTCTGGTCGCCATGGCATCAAGCGGACCATTGCCGCTCTAAAAAGTGGCGAGCGGATATGACATTCGAGCCAGGTCCGCAGTTTAGGCAGCGGCTGTATATCGAACCAGGTTCGGTCGGTTTCCGCGAATTGCCGCACGAAAGGGATAATCGCTGCGTCAGTGAAGCCACGCTCGTCCCCGTAGAGATTGGAATGCGACACAAGCCGCGCTTCGAGCACCCGCAGAAGCTCCGATCCGGCTGCGCGATGCTCCTCCGGATTGGAGGCATGACGATTGGGATATTTGTAACGATCGAGGTGGTATTTGAATGGCCCATCGTTGGCTTCAATGAGTTCGCTGTCCTCTCGCTCCAACCAGCCGTCGGGATCGTTCTGTTCCAGCGCCCAGCGCATAATGTCGAGGCTTTCCTCGATCACGCTTCCATCGGGGCGCACGATTACCGGCACCGTCGCCTTGGGCGACACGGCGATCATGTCCGCGGGCTTCTGTGAAAGCTTAACCTCGCGGATCTCGCAGGCCGTGCCGCTGACGAGGAGTGCCAGCCTGGCCCGCATAGCATAAGGGCAACGCCGGAAGCTGTAGAGGATCGGCCTACCCGTCACGACGCGCTCGCCTGCTGGCACCGACATGCGGCTCGCCGCGCGCCCTGGCGAGACGCTCCTGCCGGTCGCGTTCAGCATATCCGGCCCGCTGAACGTCGGTGCGTTCCGCTTGGCACGCGGGGCAGCTCACACCGGCCGCATAGTGCGGCTCGGCGCGGTCGAGACTGCTGACCGGCCTGCGGCACCCATAACAGAGCACGTGGGTGCCAGGCTCTAGACCGTGACCGATCGCGACGCGCTGATCAAACACGAAGCACTCCCCGTTCCAAAGGCTTTGCCCGGAAGGGACGGTCTCAAGATATTTCAGGATCCCGCCCTGCAAATGGTAGACTTCGTCCAGCCCCTCGGCTTTCAGGAATGCGGTCGATTTCTCGCAGCGAATGCCGCCCGTGCAGTACATGGCAATCTTCGGTGGGGGCCCGCCACCCAGTAACCGCTTGCGTGCGGCGCGAAACCAGGCCGGGAAATCGCGGAAGGTGGCGGTCTGCGGATCGATGGCCCCGGCAAAGCTGCCGACAGCGACCTCGTAATCGTTGCGCGTATCGATGACGATCGTGCCGGGATCACTTATCAGTGCGTTCCAATCCTGCGGCGAGACATAGTTCCCCGTTCCGGCGTTCGGATCAATCTGCGGCTCTCCCATCGTCACGATCTCGCGTTTCACCCGCACCTTCATGCGATGAAATGGCACTGTCTCCGCGCGAGCGTATTTGACCTCAAGGTCGGCGCACCCCGGCAAGCGGCGGCAATAGGCGAGGACACATTCGATCGCGTGTTTCGATCCCGCAATCGTGCCGTTGATGCCTTCGCCAGCGAGGAGCAGCGTCCCCTTCACTCCCTCGGCGCCGCATAGGTGCGCCAGATCCCGACGGATCGCTTCGCAATCGTCAAGACGAGCGAATTTGTAGAGCGCAGCTACACAGATTTGCAAGTCGGTTTCGGCCATGAGTATGGATCCACGGATTTCACGGAAGCGAACTCGCCTAGTCCAGCTAAGCCGGCAAACACAGCGCTGAAGCATCCCTTCCCACCGACTTCGAGGTTCGATGGGTCGCCCGCAGCGCCGCCGAGCAGAAACTTCGGCTTTCGGGCGACAAAAATTGTGATCGAATGTCCGGGATGTCGGCGGCTGACGACACCAGCGCTGTGTCGGATATCATAATAAGTCAGCGTTGCTTCTTGGCCGTGGTCGCGGTGAAATCGGGGTCCTTGTTCGCCACCCAATCGACAAATTTGCGGACGGTGGGGTTCGCCAGCAGGCCCGCCACATCCATCCCATGGCGCTGCAATTCGGAATTGGTGAAATTAGCGATCAGCGTCTGCTGGCAAATGGGGTGCATGGGCACAACATCGCGCCCGCCCCGGCTTTTGGGCACGGGATGGTGCCGGACAATGGTCTTGCCAGTCACCCTACCGCATAACCAGCAGGGTACCACCATCGCCGGAGCCACCTCCACGCGATGCAAGTCTCCATACGGATCATCTCTTGAATGTTTGCGGGCCATGCGTGTGCCTAAATTGCCTAAAATTGCGCTGGCGCACCTATAGCGGTGCGGTCGGCATTACCACACCCGACCGCCGGCCAGACCAAGTCAATCCTGCGGACCGCACCAGTTGTAAAAGCTCCTTTGTCGCCTTCGGCGACGCCGTGCGCGTAGGCATCGGCCGATGCCAGCAGGACAA
Organism: Novosphingobium sp.; assembly: GCA_031420935.1. Lineage (GTDB taxonomy): Bacteria > Pseudomonadota > Alphaproteobacteria > Sphingomonadales > Sphingomonadaceae > Novosphingobium. The sequence continues at coordinate 5,049 of JANONQ010000249.1, forward strand.
CCACGAGCGCACCCAAAAGCGCCATCTAGCGCGTTCGATCCGACTTGAGTCTTTTGGTCCTTGCGGAAAACATGTCTCTCCCAGCGGGGTCATGAGGGCGAGGCGGGGGCAGCCGCCAGGAGTATGTCCTCAACCTCTTCGCGCGACCGGCGGGCGTGGATGAGACGGTAGAGGGCGGGCAGGACGATCAGGGTAAGGATCGTCGATGAAATGATCCCGCCGATGACTACCGTCGCAAGCGGCCGCTGGACTTCGGAGCCGGCACCCACGTTGAGCGCCATCGGCACGAAACCCAGCGAAGCGACCAGCGCGGTCATCAGCACGGGACGCAGCCGGGTCAGCGCGCCTTCGCGGATGGCCGCGTCAAGCGCGTGGCCGCGTTCGCGCAAGTCATTGATGAAGGTGACCATTACCACGCCGTTGAGCACCGCCACCCCTGACAGGGCGATGAACCCGACCCCGGCAGAGATCGACATCGGAATGCCGCGCAGGGCCAATGCGAGCACGCCCCCGGTAAGCGCGAGTGGCACTCCCGAGAAGACGATCGCGGCATCGCGCATCGAGCGGAACAGCGCGTAGAGCAGCCCGAAAATCAGCAGCAGCGCGAGCGGCACAACGATCTGGAGGCGGGTCGCTGCCGACTGAAGTTGCTCGAAGGTGCCGCCGTACTGGACGAAATAGCCGTCGGCCAGCACGACCTCGGCATCGACCTTGGCCCGCAGTTCGGTGATGAACGAGCCGAGATCACGGTCGCGGACGTTCGCGGTGATGACCGCGCGGCGCTTGCCGTTCTCCCGGCTAATCTGGTTGGGGCCGACCGACATGGCTATGTCGGCGATCTCGGACAGGGGTACGAACTCGGTCACTCCGCCCGCAGTTTTGCGCGGGATCGGCAGACGGCCCAGCTCGTCGAGATTGGTGCGGCTGACTTCGGGCAGGCGCACGACCACATCGAAGCGGCGGTCGCCCTCGAACACTTGCCCCGCCTCGCGCCCGCCGGTGGCGATCGAGACAGCGTCCTGCACGTCGCCGACGTTGATCCCGTAGCGGGCGAGCATGGTGCGATTGGGAGTAACCGACAGAACCGGCAGGCCGGTGACCTGCTCCAGCTTGACGTCCTCGGCTCCCGGGATCGCTTTCACCACTGCTTCGATCGCACCGCCGGTTTCGAGAAGCCGGTCGAGATCCTCGCCGAATAGCTTGACCGCCACGTCGGCGCGGACCCCGGCGATGAGTTCGTTGAGGCGCATCTGGACCGGCTGGGTGAACTCGTAATTGTTGCCCGGGATCTTCTGGACGGCTTCATTGAGCTCGGCGACCAGCTGCTCGCGCGGCTTGCGCGGGTCGGGCCATTGGCTGCGATCCTTCAGCATGATGAAATTGTCGGCAACCGAGGGCGGGACCGGATCGGTGGCGACATCGGCGGTGCCGATCTTGGCGAACACCCGCTCGACTTCGGGGAACTTCGCGATCCGCCGTTCAAGGGATTCCTGCATCGCGATCGCTTGGCTCAGACTGGTGCCGGGGATGCGCAGCGCGTGCATCGCGATGTCGCCCTCGTCGAGGTTGGGGATGAACTCCGATCCCAGCCGGGTCGCCATGAACCCGCTGAGCAGAACCAGTCCGAGCGCCCCGCCGATCAACAGCTTGCCGCGATGCAGGGTCTTGTCGAGGAGGGGGGCATAGCGCGCGCGCAGCCAGCGCATCACGCGGTTTTCCTTTTCCTCGACCTTGCCGGTCACGAACATGGCGATCGCTGCGGGAACGAAGGTGAGCGAAAGGATCAGCGCGGCGGTCAACGCGATCATGACCGTCAGCGCCATCGGGTGAAAGGTCTTCCCCTCGATCCCGGTCAGCGCGAATATCGGCAGATAGACCACCGTGATGATGATCACCCCGAAGATACTCGGGCGGATCACTTCGCTGCTGGCAGAGGCGACCAGGCCGAAGCGCTCCTCGCGATCGAGCAGCCGCCCCAACCGGTGCTGCGCCTCGCCCAGTCGGCGCAGACAGTTCTCGACGATGATCACCGCGCCGTCGACGATCAGGCCGAAGTCCAGCGCGCCCAGGCTCATCAGGTTGGCCGAGACGCTTCCGGCCGCCATCCCGGTCAGCGTCATTAGCATCGCCACGGGAATGACCGCAGCGGTGATCAAGGCGGCGCGGACGTTGCCGAGCAGCAGAAACAGCACCAGTATCACCAGCAAGGCACCCTCGGCCAAGTTCTTCTCGACGGTGGCGATTGTTCGTTCGACCAGTTCGGTGCGGTCGTAAAGCGGCTGCGCGACGATCCCGGCGGGGAGCGATCGGTTGACCGCCTCGAGCCGCTCGGCGGCAGCCTGCGCCACGATCCGGGGATTGCTGCCGGTCAGCATGTAGATCGTGCCGAGGACGATCTCCTTGCCGTTCTCAGTCGCTGCGCCGGTGCGCAGTTCGGAGCCAATGGTTATCTCGGCGATATTCGAAACGCGGATCGGCACCCCGCCGCGCGTGGCGACGATGATCTCGCCAAGATCGGCCGCACCCGCCGCCTGACCGGGGACGCGGATCAGGATTTGCTCACCGGCGCGCTCGACATAGCCGGCTCCGGCATTGGCGTTGTTGCGCTCCAGCGCCTCGACCAGATCGCCGAGCGATATGCCTAGCGCGGCCAGTTGTTCGGCGTTGGGGGTGACGTGATATTGCTTGGTGTAGCCGCCCACGGTGTTGACCTCGGCCACGCCAGGGACGTTGCGCAGTTGCGGGCGCACGACCCAGTCGTGCAGCGTGCGCAAATCGGTGGGGGTCCACGCGCTGCCGTCGGGCTGGCGCGCTCCTGGCTTGGGCGTTACCGAATACATGAAGATTTCGCCGAGTCCGGTCGCGGTTGGTCCCATCTGCGGTTCGATGCCCGGCGGCAATTGCGCCTTCGCCGCCTGGAGCCGCTCGTTGACGAGCTGGCGGGCGAAGTAGAGGTCGGTGCCGTCCTCGAACACAACCGTGACCTGGCTCAGGCCGTAGCGCGAGACCGAGCGGGTGTAATCGAGCCGAGGAACACCGGCGAGCGCGGTCTCGATCGGGTAAGTGATCCGCTGCTCGGCCTCGAGCGGCGAGAAACCCTCGGCCTTGGTGTTGATCTGGACCTGGACGTTGGTGATGTCGGGGACCGCGTCGATCGGGAGCTTGCTGGCGCTCCACAGCCCGAGCGCCACGAGCGCGGCTACGAGCGCCATGATCAGCCAGCGCTGCCGGATCGAAAAGCCGATGATGCGAGGAAGCATGGGTCAGGTGTCCGATCAGTGATCGTGGCTCGCGCCGGACTTTTCGATGTCGGCGCGGATCAGAAAGGCACCCTTGGCAGCGTAGGACGTGCCCGGCTTGAGCCCCGACAGGACCTCGGTCCATTCGGCCGACCTGCGCCCCAGTTCGAGCATCCGCACCTCGTAGTCTTCACCGAAATTGGCGAAGACCACGGTGAAGTCGCGGAACGGCTGGAGCGCTTCGGTGCGCACCGCCAAAGGCACCGTTACCGCGTTGACCAATACCCGGCCGTGCAGGGCCATTCCGGCGCGCCACCGGCCGTCGCGGTTGGGCAGACTGGCGCGCATAAGCGCGGTTCCCGCTTCGGCGTTGCCTTCGGGCAGGTAGCCCGACAGCGTCGAGTCGGCGACCGGTTGCCCGTCAAGGGTTTCGATCGTGATCCGCTGGCCGGGCCGGACGAACGCCAGATCGCGGGGGAACACGTTGAACACCACGGTCGTCGCCTGCGGGTCGCTGATCACGTAGATCGGCTGATCGTAGGCGACGTTGCCGACGTTGGCGTTGCGCTCGGCCACGACCCCGTTGACGGGCGAGTAAACCGGGTAGGTCTGGAGGGATTCGCTCGATTCAATCCGCGCCAGCAGCTGGCCCTTGCGCACGGTATCCCCCACCTCGCGGGTCACGGAGACCACCCGGCCGGGGAACTGCGCGCGAACTTCGGAGCGCGCGGCGGGGGCGAGCTGGACCGTGCCTTCCAGTTCGCGCAAATCGCCAATGGTCTGCGGACCGGCTTTTTCGATGATCACACCTCCGGCTTTCGCGGCGTCGGCGGCGATGCGGGTGCGGCCTTCGGGGCTGGCATAGGTCCAGCGATGACGCTTGCCGCGTTCGATCGCGACTACCTCGACGTCGAAGCTGTGCGGCTCGATCACCGTGCCCTGGCCAACCAGAACACCTTTCTGGGGCAGGAATGCAAACCGGTCGATCTGCCCGTCGATACGCTTGAGCGCGACCGAAAGGCGCACGCTGCGCGGATCGACCGGCTTGCCGTCGCGCGTCGGATAGACGCGGAATTGTGGCGGGACACCGTCTTCGAAGATCGTCATCTCAAGCGAAAAATCGCCATCCGACAGCAGCCGTCCGTTGTGCGTCCCTTTGGCATAGTCGCCCGTGGCAACCTCGGCCTCGGCCGGCTCGGAGGGGCCGCCGCATCCGGAAAGCGATGCGGTTCCGATGATCGCCGCCAGAGCAAAGGCAATCCGGGTCAAAGAGGCGCGGGTCATGGCATGGTCTCCTGCGGCTCGGCGGCATCGAAGCGCCCGGTCAGCCGGTTCAATTCGGTCTGGAGTTCGCGGTAGTGAGTGATGGCCTGGAGCCAGTCGTCTTGGGCGCGCAGGATTGCATCGGCGGCGTCCTGCATGTCGCGAAATGTGAACCCCCCGCGGGCGTAGCCTTCGCGCACCTGCACCATCGTTTTGGCCGTGCGGGGATATACCTCGGCGACGATCGCCTCGGCCTGGCTGCGCGACGCCTCGGCATCGGCGGAAAGCGCGGCAACGCGGCGCAGGCGATCGAGCCGCGCGGTCTCGGCGGTCAGCTCGATCCGCTCGCGTTCAGCCCGCGCTCGCTCGATTGCGCCCTGGTTGCGATCGAACCAGCCAAGCGGGATGGTTAGCGTAGCAACGGCGGCTACGTCGTTGGTTTCGCGCAAGAACCGCGCGCCTCCGCCAACCGTGAAGTCTTGAGTCGCGCGCGATTGCTCGACCACCACTGCGGCGGCGGCGCGCTGGGCTGCGGCCTCGTTCAATGCCGCGTCGGCTTTGGCTAGTTGGAGACCAGTTGGGACCGCCGTGAAGGCGCTGTCCTTGATCTCCAGCCCAACACCTGTTTCGCCCCAAAACCCGGCCAGCGCGGCTCGGGCCGTCGCCAGCCTTGTCCGCGCGGTAGCAACGACGATCCCGGCTTGGGCGACGCGGGCAGCAGCACGGGTCTCGACGAACAACGGATCCTTGTAGCCGCGCACCCGCCGCAGCGCCTCGCGCTGCATTCCCTGCTCGATGGACTGCCGCGATAATGCGATTTCCAGAGCGTATTCGGCGATGCCGACCCCGTGGAAGGCGCGCTCGACCGCAGCCGCCTGCTCCAACCGAGCAACTTGGGCAGAGGCTTCTGCCACGGTGATATCGCGGCGAGCCAACGCGATGCGGGCATCGCGCTTTCCTCCGCGTTCTATGGGCTGATTGTAGGTTGCCGCCACCTCGGCTCGACCGAGCACATTGTAGGGTCCCGTCCCGACGAAGTTATCCGCATCGACCGTCACATAGGGATTGGGACGGACATCGGCCTGGCGCAGGCCACCGCGTGCTGCGGCGATACCCGCCTCTGCCGCGCGGCGCGCTGGGGTCGCAGCCTCGGCCCGGGCAATTGCCTGGTCGAGCGTGATCGTCTCGGCAAGCGCGGGAACGCTCGCCATAAGCACGGCACCGGCGAGGAACGCCGCGCGTATCGAGAGTGACATTGAGTATTCCTGATTGCGGTTAGCTGGGGCGAGGATCTGCTCGCCAGGGAATCGGCAATCAGGCTGAGGGTGGCTCCAGCGGTGGAGCCTGGTCGAGCGACGAGAGCGCACGCGACACCGGGGGTCGGATCGCCCCGGACGTAACGCGCATCAGGCAGGCCATACCCGGAGAACCGACCGCGCGGTCCATCGCGCAATGAGTGTGGGTGCCCAAGTCTGAACTTTTTGGGTCCGAACTCTTATGGTCCGAACCTTGATCGCCACCATCGTCGTGGTCGGCATCCGCATGCGAATGGGAATGTTCCCAGGCCTGCACGATTGTGCTGGCGTCATCGTCGCTGTGCTGGAAAGCGGACGCGTGTGTGCTACCGAAAACGACCCCGATGATTACTAGCAGGGTCAGCACGAGGATTCGCATGGGCTCGCCGCTAACACGCCGGTCCGAAAGCCGCAACATCGAAAGGTTCTGGCATGCTCGAAGTAATCGCCAACCGGACCTATCGGCACCTGTTCTTCGCGCAGGTCATCGCGCTGCTCGGGACGGGCCTTGCAACGGTCGCATTGGGACTGCTGGCCTATGACTTAGCCGGTGGGAACGCGGGAGCGGTGCTGGGAACGGCGCTGGCGATCAAGATGATTGCCTACGTGGGAATCGCCCCGGTCGTCGCGGCATTCGCAGACAAGCTGCCGCGCCGGGCGTTCCTCGTGGCGATGGACCTGACCCGGGCCGCGGTTGCGCTGGTCCTGCCGTTCGTGACGCAAATCTGGGAGGTTTATATCCTCATCTTCGTCCTGCAATCGGCATCGGCCGGATTTACCCCGACGTTTCAGGCGACGATCCCCGACATTCTTCCCGACGAACGCGAATACACCCGTGCACTGTCGCTCTCGCGCCTGGCCTACGACCTTGAAAGCCTGGTAAGCCCTATGCTCGCCGCCGTATTGCTCACCGTTATGAGCTTTCACTGGCTCTTCTCGGGCACCGCCATCGGCTTCATCGCTTCGGCCCTGTTGGTCCTGAGCGTCCGCTTGCCACGGACCAAGGCGGTCGATCGCCGGGATGGGATTTACGCCAAGACCACCCGAGGCGTGCGCATCTACCTCAAAACGCCGCGTCTGCGCGGTTTGCTCGCGGTTACCCTCGCCGCGGCCGCCGCCAGCGCGATGGTAATCGTCAATACCGTGGTTATCGTGCGGGACGTCCTGCAGTTGTCACAGACCGATGTGGCGCTGGCGCTGGCCGCCTACGGAGCCGGATCGATGCTGGCAGCGCTAACGCTCCCGCGCATTCTCGACCAGGTCGGCGACCGCCCGATCATGCTGGGGGCGTCAGCGGCGCTCACTGCGCTTCTTGCCGCGCTTGCCGCGATCCGCCTGGCGGTGCCCGACGAACGTTTATGGGCGTTCCTTCTCGGCGGCTGGTTCCTGCTCGGGTTCGCCTATTCGATGGCGGTGACACCCACCGGGCGCTTGCTGCGGCGCTCGGCCAACCCGGAAGACCGCCCGACCCTGTTCGCCGCGCAATTTGCGTTGAGCCATGCCTGCTGGCTAATCGCCTACCCGCTTGCCGGATGGCTGGGGGCTGGCGCCGGGCAGGCAGCTGCGTTCGCCGGAATGGCGGCGATCGCCGCTTGCGGTACGGTCCTAGGCGGATCAATCTGGCCGCGGCACGACCCGGAAGAGGTGCCCCATGGTCACGAAGATCTTGCGCCGGACCACCCGCACTTGCGTGACGCACATCGGCCGAATGCGCCCGGGCACAGCTTCGTCATCGACGACTTGCATGCGCAGTGGCCGAGGGTTCCATAAGCGATTGCCCAGTCGGCTCTGCTGTCAGCATCGGTCGCCGTCATCGAACGGCGCTGGCTCGTCCTCTGCTTCGGGTTCCGGTTCCGCGATGACAAGCGCGGGCGGCAACCATCCGCGCCCTGCCATTCGCTTGGCGGCGGCGGCGGCAAGTTCGCCCTTCTTCATCTTCGCGCAATTGTCGGCGGCGGCCTTGCCCAGCACCTCGGTCAGGCCCGGTTCGCGCCTGCGAAGAGAGCAGGTCGCCCGCAGGGCAGCGCCCAAGCTACACCACGTCCTGGGATGTCATCATTCACAGTGCTCAACTCAAGTGCGGCGAGACAGCATGTCCCTCATTCGGCCATCAGTTGCTTGACGGTCGCCAGTGGCAGAAACAGGCGCATGGCGTTCGAAGGCAGCGCCGTGAAGCCATACCCTTCGTAAATATGCCTGCGCTTTGCGACCAATTCCGGGTTCCCGCAGTCCAGCACATCGAACATGACCACCGAGACACCAAGATTGTCAGCGATCATCACGATCCGGGTCAGGCAATCGGCCAGCAGATCGCCGCCGTATCCTTGTCCGCGAAACCGGGCATCGACGCCGACCATCGAGATGTAGACGGCAGGGATCGCACCATGTCCCGGTCGGTCACGCGCATATTTTGGCGGCAGTTCGGTATAGTCGATCTTGTGCGCGTTGATCGCGTAGAAGCTGATCAGCTGCCCCGCCGGATCGATCATCACGAAGACCCGGAGATTATCGGCCTTGACCAGCTTGTTCGCAGTCTTCCTGAAGAAGTTATCGACCTGTTCGACGCCGCACGAGAAAGCCGTCCGGTTGTGCCTGGCGGGATCGAACGGCTCGATGATGCCCCGCTGGGCCATAGCGTCACTTGCTGTCGATCGTCTGCCGGTGGCGCGCAAAAGCATCGCGCAGCCTGGCTGTCGGCACAGGCGGATTGTCGAGCGCTTCGAAGAAGGCGATATGGTCGGCCGGCTGCAACATGGTGCGTTCGTGCGCAGCGATGGTTTCCATCGCGGACTTGTAGGCGGCGTTCATTGTGAACACGGAATCGTCCACGCCCGACAAAGCGGCTGCCCGCTGGATGATCTGCTTGATGCGCGGCTTGGTGCGGAAATTCATCCGCTCGCTGCTGCGCTCGTCGATACCTTTGGTCGCATCGTCAAAAGCTAGCATGTCGGCTTCCTTGAAAACAGTGATCCATCATGTACGCCTAACAGACGCACAAATCAAAATGCGCCTATCGAATGCTCAGCCCGGTTACGACCACGCGGGGCAGCTTTGGCGCCTTTACGCCCGACTTAACTCCCAAGAAGTTGCATCCATTCTCCCTTAAGTCCGCTTAAAGGTCGCCGGGGCACAACCAGTGCGCACATGCGTCAGAAACGTTCCAAATTTCGGCGTCCAATTCAGGCCCTCTCATGTGAGCCGAACTTAGCACGCACTCCTTGGCTGTAAATGGAGAGCCAAGTTGCCTTGACCTTGGAACTATCGCGTCATGTTCATGCGCGTCTGGCACCGTTCAATGGTGCCCTGCGACCGTGGGTGGAACCTATACGGAACCTAATTTCAGAAGCTAGGCTCCACCCTCATGCAAGTATTCGATTAAGCCGTTGATTTTGTGATAAATTTTGGTGGACGCACTTGGGCTCGAACCAAGGACCCGCTGATTAAGAGTCAGCTGCTCTACCAACTGAGCTATGCGTCCACACAAGCGTCACCGCCAAAGGCCAGATGGCCTGCCGATTCGCCGCGAGCGCCCCCTATAGCGATTGCGGGCGGCAGGAAAAGCGGATTCCGTGCCGGATTTCAGGAGTAGGTGCTGCTGCTCTTGCCCCAGCGATCAACCGCCATGATCGTGCCGATACAGATCATATTGGTCATCAGCGACGAGCCTCCATGGCTTACGAAGGGCAGGGGGATACCGACAACCGGTGCGAGGCCCATCACCATCATCAGGTTGATCGCAACGTAAAAGAAAATCGTAGTCGTCATCCCGGTGGCGAGCAGGCGTGAGAAGCGGTCGGGGCTGTTGCGCGCCACATTCAGACCCCAGCGCAGGATTATGCCAAACACGATCAGGACGAATATCCCGCCGATCATGCCCCATTCCTCGGCCATGGTGGCGAAGACGAAGTCGGTGTGGGCTTCGGGGAGGTATTCGAGATGGCTTTGCGTGCCGATCCCGAAACCCTAGCCGAAAAAACCGCCCGAGCCGATCGCGATCTTGGACTGGGTGATGAGATAGCCGGAGCCGAGCGGGTCGCTTTCCGGATCCAGGACAATCGACACACGCCGGCCCT
>JANONQ010000250.1:0-4157 GCA_031420935.1 Novosphingobium sp.
CAGGCGATCCAGGTGCACGGCGGCAATGGCCTGTCGAACGAATATGGTCTCACCGATCTCTGGTTCATCGCCCGGCTCCACAAGACCGCGCCGGTCAGCCGTGAGATGATTTTGAACTTTGTCTCGACGCACGCGCTGGGGCTGCCCAAGAGCTATTGATCCGATGGAAACCAACCTGCTCACCCTGTTGCGCAACCATGCGGCGCAAACGCCAGCTGCGCCCTGCCTGACGTTCCGGGATGAGACGCTCAGCTTTGGGGAAATGGATGCGCGGGCCAGCCGTGTGGCCAATGCGCTGACAGCGCAGGGCGTGCAACCCGGCGACCGGATCGCGATGATCGCCCGCAACACGCCGGCTCATTTCGAACTCCTGTTCGGGTGCGCGAAGGCCGGGGCAATTTTCCTGCCGGTCAACTGGCGCCTGTCAGCGCGCGAGATTGCCAGCATCCTTGCCGATGGCGGGCCAGCGCTGCTGATCGTCGAAGACGATTTGCGGTCGTTGCTAACGGAGACGGCAAGCCCGCCTGCGACAATCGAGCTTGCGGCCTACCCGGCCTGGCGCGATGCCGGGGCTGCCGGGGATGATGGCCGGCACCCGTCCCCTGACGATCCGCTGCTCATCCTCTATACCTCGGGCACCACTGGCCTGCCCAAGGGCGCGGTGCTGAGCCACGACAATCTCTCCTATCTTGCGTGGATGGCACAGGAACTCTGGGGCTTTACCTCAAGCAGCGTCAATCTGGTTGCGGGACCGCTCTTCCATATTGGCGGGATCGGCTATGCCATGACCGGGCTGAGTCAGGGCGGCCATACCGTGCTGATGCAGCAGGTCGTACCGGCCGAGATCGTCGCGGCTATCCGCGACCATGGGGTGACGCACGGGTTCTTCGTGCCGACAGTGATCCAGATGCTGCTCGAGGTGCCGGGGGTGGCGGACATGAACCTGACCAGCCTTGAGCGCATCCTCTACGGCGCAGCGCCCATCGGCGAGGCGGTGCTCAAACGCGCTATGGAGGTGTTCGGCTGCGGCTTCAGCCATGCCTACGGGATGACCGAGACAGCCGGAACCGTCGTGACACTCGCGCCCGAGGATCATGATCCCGACGGCCCGCGCGCGCACCGTTTGCGTTCGTGCGGTTTGCCGATGCCGTGGAACGAGCTTGCGCTGATCGATCCCGCGACCGGCAAACCCGTGGCCACGGGCGAAGTCGGCGAGATCCGGATCCGTTCCAAGGTCAACATGCTCGGATACTGGAACAAGCCCGAGGAAACCGCAAAGACGATTACGCCCGATGGCTGGCTTTGCACCGGCGATGCGGCCTGGCAGGACGCCGATGGCTACGTCTATATCCATGACCGGTTCAAGGACATGATCGTGTCGGGCGGTGAGAATATCTATCCGACCGAGATCGAGAACGTCCTGTACGATCACTCGGGCGTCGCGGCGGTCGCGGTGATTGGCGTGCCGCATGAACGCTGGGGGGAAACACCCCGGGCGTTCGTGGTTGCGCGCGCGGGCATGCAGCCCACCGAAGCCGAGCTTATCGATTTCACCCGCGAGCGGCTGGCCCGCTACAAATGCCCGACCTCGGTCGCTTTCGTGACGGCACTGCCGCAGAACGCATCAGGCAAGATACTCAAGAAAGAGATGCGCGATCCGCAATGGCTCAAGGAACATACATGAGCATCGGCCCTGCCGCCCAATTGCTCCGCGGCTTCGCCGTCGATTTTCTCACCTGCCACAATGTCGCGGCGGTTGAGACGATCATGGAGCCGGACTATAGCCTCAGCATCGGCGGGCATTTGTTCGAAGGTCGCGACGATAGTTACCTGCCCGCGACCGCCGCCCAGCTGGAGCAATTCCCCGGCCTGTGCGTCACCGTGCATGACACGGTGATCGGCCCTGCTGCGCTCGCAATGCGCTTTACCGAGCACGGCGCATCGAACCGGCATCAGGGGCGGCTCTCGACCTGGGGTGGGGTGAGCCTGTTTCGCATCAGGAATGGCCGGCTGCATCAGGGCTGGGCCGAAGAAGATTACTTTGCGCGAAAACGGCAATTGGCGGACGGCAGCTGCGATGTTGTCAAGGCGCCTGCTCCTGCGCCCTGGGATGCGCCGTGTGAAGCTCCCAATGCGCAGGTCGAGGCGCTGGCAACGGCCTGGCTCATCAATCTTTCCAGCTGGGCCGACACGTCATGCATCGATGAAATCAGCGCCGAGGGTCCGCGCTTCGCCGATCTGGTCGCACTCGATGGCGTCACGATTAACCAGCTGTTTTCGGCGGGCAATCGCGGCGGGTTCCACCTTAGTTGCACCGGTGCCTACACCGGCGGTTTCGAGGATATCGATCCGGCGCGCATCGGCCAGAGCGTCACTCTGCGCCTCGCCGGGATATTCGACGTTGCGGGCGGAAAAATCTCTCGCGTCCAGGTTACCGCCGACCGGCTCGGCCTGCACCGTTCTTTGATGGGACCGAAATGAGCAAGATCATCATCACCTGCGCCGTCACCGGCGGCGCGCATACGCCGACCATGTCCGATGCGCTGCCCTGCACGCCCGCCGAAATTGCCGAACAGAGCATCGCCGCCGCCGAAGCTGGCGCTGCGATCCTGCATCTCCACGCGCGCATGCCCGAGGATGGCCGGCCGACCGGAGACCCCGATATTTATGGTCAATTCCTGTCGGTCATCAAGCAGCGCACCGATGCGGTGGTTAATATCACCACGGGCGGTTCGGCGACGATGCCGCTGGCCGAGCGCCTGCGCGCTGCCGTCCATTTCAAACCGGAAATGTGTTCGCTCAACATGGGGACTATCAACTTTGCCATGTTCCCCGCCGCCAAGCGGATCAGCACCTGGAAGCATGCCTGGGAGAAGGACTATATCCTTGGCTCGGACGATTTCATCTTCCGCAACACCTTCCGCGATATCGCGACGATCCTAGAGACGATGGGCGAGGCGGGCACCCGGTTCGAGCATGAATGCTATGATGTCGGGCATCTGTATAACCTTGCTCACTTCGTCGATAGCGGTGCGGTGAAGGCGCCGTTCTTCATCCAGATGATCTTTGGCATTCTCGGCGGGATCGGCCCCGATCTCGAAAACCTTATGTTCATGAAGGCAACCGCTGACCGACTGTTCGGCAAGGAAAGCTTCCAGTGGTCGGTACTGGCCGCAGGCAAACATCAGATGCCGTTCCTGACGCAGGCGGCGCTGATGGGCGGCCACGTCCGCGTCGGACTTGAGGACAGCCTGTTCATCGAACGCGGCCAGCTTGCAGTATCGAATGCGCAGCAGGTCGAAAAAATCGTGCGGATCATCCGCGAAATGGGCCATGAACCCGCGACACCGACCGAGGCGCGCTCCATGCTCAACCTCAAAGGTGGCGATCGGGTGGAGTTTTAAATCATGGCGCGCAAAATCGTCGATCTGTCGATCTACCTTGAAAATGATGTGTTGTCCGATCCGCCGCCCTATCGGCCCAAGATCGAATATATTGACCACACGACTTCAGTGCCGGAGCTGATCAGCTTTTTCCCCGGCCTCAAACCCGAAGACCTGCCCGACGGCGAGGCCTGGGCGATCGAGCGGATCGAGTTGATCACGCACAACGGCACTCATCTCGACGCGCCGTACCATTTCGCCTCAACGATGAACAAGGGCGAGCGCGCGATCACCATCGACGAGGTGCCGCTAGACTGGTGCTTCCAGCCCGGCGTGAAGCTCGATTTTACAGCTATGCCCGATGGCTATGTCGTCACGGCTGATGACGTAGAGGCTGAACTTGCCCGCATCGGCCACACGCTTTCGGCGCTCGAAATCGTCGTCGTGAATACCGCGGCCGGCAAACGCTACGGCCAGGACGATTATGTCACCGCCGGCAGCGGCATGGGCTACGATGCCACCATGTATCTGCTTGAACGCGGGGTCCGCCTGACCGGCACCGACGGCTGGAGCTGGGACGCGCCGTTCGTCCACACCCGAGAAGCCTATGCGGCGACGGGTAATGCCGCCCTGATCTGGGAAGGCCACAAGGCCGGGCGCGACATCGGCTATTGCCATCTGGAGAAACTTCACAATCTCGAAGTGCTGCCGCCGACCGGCTTCACGATCGCCTGCTTCCCGATGAAGATCAGGGCAGCCTCGGCAGGCTGGACG
>JANONQ010000251.1:0-3883 GCA_031420935.1 Novosphingobium sp.
GGCCGAGGCTGCTGCCACTGTGGGCGGCACGCCGTAGAAGATCAGCAGCGGCGTCGTCAGAAATCCGCCGCCAACGCCGAACATTCCGGACAGCAGTCCGGTAAGCCCGCCCAGCATGACGATGAACAGGCCGTTGACCGATAGATTGGCGATGGGGAGATAGACGTCCATCCTGCCCTGCGCCTACCGCAGCAGCAAGCCGGATGATAGCGCGGGCGCTCTAGAAACCTGCGGACAGCGTGACGGCCGGGCCGGAACCGGGCGCAGCCTTGCCGGCCACTCGAAACCGCCAGTCCGCCGCCAGTCGCATTGACGCCGAGCGGCCAAGCGCGCTGCCGATGGTCAGCGACGGGCCGGCGTCAAGCCGGGAGGCCCCCTTTTGCGCGCCGCCCCAGAGGCCCGCGCCCAGCCGCACGTCAAATTCGGCCAGCGACAGAAACGCGCGATCGGCGCGCAGCTGGCCATCGGCGAAAGGGGTGGCGAACTTGCCGCCGACATAGCCCGCCTGGCCATAGGCCTCGCCGCGCAAGCCAAGTAGCAGCGCAAAGGGCGGCAATTCGGTGACGATAAAGCCGGCCGGGCGGATCATCCGGCGGCCGGGCGTACTGGTCAGGCGCGCTTCCGCCGCTGCCACCAGCGGAATGCGCGCAAAGGGCCGTGCCGACAGGCCGAGCGAAGCTTCACGCTCAGCTGAGCTATCGAGCGCGCTGGTAATGCGCAGATAGGCTGAGGGACGATGGACACTGTTCCGCATCAGACGGTAGCGCAGCACGCTTCCGGCCTGGCTGGCACCATAGCTCGGGGTCAGCACGCCGCCTGTTAGCCGGGTCCGGCTGCCGCGCCGCCAGAGCATCCAGGAGTCCGCAGACCAGCGGCTTCCCGCGTATTGCGGTTCCTGACCCGCCGGATCGGCCGACTGCGGTGCGGCGCTGACCGGTTGCAGAGCGGCCAGTCTGCTGCGGGGCTGCGCGGCCGTCAGCGGCGCCATGGCTGGCGATAATTGGTTTGACGCAGTGTTGGGAAAAAGGGACCAGCCGCCCACAGGCGCGAAAGCCTGGGATAGGTGGCGGATCCCCGCGCCGGCCGGCGCATGCATTGCGGGATAGGCAGCCATCGCCGGGGCGGGGACCGGGTCCGACAGTAGGGAATAATCCGGCTCGAACAAGGCTAGCGGCGCACGGCTGAGACCCACGGGCGGCGCTGGCTCTGGCTCGGTGCGCAGAGATGGGTATCTTGTTGCAATCGGACTTGCCGCATCGGCCGACAATCCGGCCAATGGATGGACCAGCGGGATCTCCGACGCATCGAACATCATCGCGCGGGCCGAAACCCAGCTGCCAAGCACCAGCATGAGCGCAACCAACGGCTGCCCGCGCCGCGTGAAGGTGCCGATCATGCCGCAGCCGCCTGTGCTGCAAGCGCAGCCGGATGGACGCCGTGAGCGGTTTTGTCCCAGCTGATCTCAGCGCCCCGCAAGGTGCGCATGTAGGTGAGCAAAGCCCGCCGGCCGGCCATGATAGCGATGATATTGGCGATCGGGATTCGAAAGATCGCCAGAACGCCTTCCATCGGGCCGTATTCCCGCGTGGTGAAGGCAAAGCGGAATACCATGCGCCAGAGAAAACTGACGAAGCTCGCCGCGATCATGAACCGCAGCAGCGGCGATAGCTCCAGCCCTTCGTGCCAGCCGGCCAGCCGCGCGGCGCCGAGCAGTCCTTCTATTATTAGCAACAGATAGGCCGCCGCCAGCACTACTGCGGTGAGCGGGCCGCGGCGATCGCGCAGGGTCATCCAGATATCAACCGGGCGGCCGTTCCAGCCAAGGCGCTCCCAGCCTTGAAAAGCAATGCCGTGAATCCACCGCGCTTTCTGGCGCACCGCAGCGTCCAGAGTTGCCGGAAAATAGCTGCGGGTCGCGACCAGTTTGCCGCCGGCATCGCGCATCCGCAGAAACCGGCTTCGCCCGCCGTTGCGCGCGATCAGCAAGCCCAATTCGTAATCCTCGGTCAGACATTCCGAGGCGAATGGCCCAGCTTCTCCTGCGGCCATCCGCAACCGGGCGAGGTTGGCCAGCGCTTGTCGCGAAAAGCCGCAGCCGACCCCCGCCGCCGGGATCGCAGCGCCAAGCGCATCCCGGACCACCAAGGTTTTTGCATGGGCTTCGGTAAATTCGTCGGAATAGTGTCCTGCGATCCACAGCGAGTTCGGCTGCGGTTCTGGCCGCACCGGCAATTGCACGAAATCGACTTCGGCCAGCGCCCGGTCCATTAGCGCCAGGGCGGCAGGATGCACCATGTCCTCGGCATCGTGCAGGATGACATTACGGAATGGCGTCCCGCTGCGGGCTTCATCCGACCGGAGCGCGGCGTACAGCCGGTTGAGGCAATCAGCCTTGGTCGTCGGCCCATCAAACTCGTTGATCACGATCCGCACCCGAGCATCCCCGCCCGCAGCGGCGACTGCTTCCGCGAGGGTCTTGGGGTCATTGCGATAGCAGCCGATATAAAGCGTGAAGTCGCGCTGCCCCCAGGCAGCGAGTGTATGGCCGATCATGGAGCCGATGACCTTGTCCTCGTGCCAGGCGGGAACCAGAATCGCGGCGTGCCCAAGCAGGGCAGACTCAGTCAACCCAAGCGGCACGACGCCGGTGCCGGAATGTCCGTTGAACCGCAGCCAGAGCCAGGAAATATCCACGGCCGCTTCGTCTATAGCGCTGACAATAAAGAAGAAGGTGGCAAAGAGCAGCAACTCGTGCTCTGCCACCAGCATCCAGCGCAATAGCTGCGCCAGGCCCAAAAGCGCCCCTTCTAACACGACCCTGTTAAGCCTCCCCAGGCTTTTCCCGAAATACCGATCCTATTGACTTCAGGAAGATTTGCAATGGTTTATGTAATATTACATTGTCGCGTCCCCAAGAGGAGGTTCCGAACCTGTCCAAAAGCCGCAATATAGCCAACCGGCTCGCCAATGCCCTGACCAAGTTTGCCGGCGGCGAAGCGGCGGCGGGCGTCTTGCTGATGCTGGCGGCAGCGGCGGCCATGCTGCTCGCCAATTCGCCGTGGGCGGCCGCCTATTACGCCGCCTTTCATGCGCCGCTGCCGTGGACCCCCATCGCCGCGCTTGAAGATGGGCACGACTGGATCAACGACGCGCTGATGGCGCTGTTCTTCTTTGCCGCCGGCCTCGAAATCAAGCGCGAGCTGCTGGATGGAGAACTTTCCAGCCCGGCGCGGCGGCGCCTGCCGGTGCTGGCCGCCGCTGCCGGAATGGCGGTGCCTGCCGCCCTCTTTCTGATATTCGGTGGCAGCGATGTGTCACTGCGGGCCGGTTGGGCGATCCCGGCCGCGACCGACATCGCCTTTGCCCTCGGCGTGCTGGCGTTGCTGGGCCGGCGAGCCCCGGCATCGCTGCGGGTGTTTTTGCTGACAGTCGCGATTGTCGACGATGTCGGCGCGATAGCCATCATCGCGCTGTTCTATACGGCGAGCGTAAGCATGATCTGGCTGGCGGCCGCGCTGGCGTGCCTTGGCGCCATGATCGCTCTCAACCGGCTGAGGGCCGGCAACGGCTGGGCATTCGCCGCCCTGGCCACGCTTGTCTGGTATTGCACGCTCAATTCGGGCGTGCATCCCACGGTCGCCGCAGTCGCCGCCGCCTTTGCCATCCCGCTCGGTCTCGACCGCAAGGGAGGCAGCCTGCTGCTGGGAATGGAGCACGCGCTGGTGCCGTGGAACGCCTATCTGATCGTGCCGCTGTTCGGCTTCGCCAATGCTGGCACCAGCCTGACTTCCGCCGGACCGGACGGCTTGCTGTCCCCGCTGCCGCTCGCGATCGCCGCAGGGCTGTTCATCGGCAAGCAGACCGGAATCCTCGGCGCGATCTA
>JANONQ010000252.1:0-8690 GCA_031420935.1 Novosphingobium sp.
ACCGAGACCGAATCGAACACCGCGTCCACCGCCACTTTGCGCGCGCCTTCGACCCCGGCGAGCACCTTCTGCTCCTCCAGCGGAATGCCGAGCTTCTGGTAAACCCGCAGGATTTCCGGATCGACTTCATCGAGGCTGCCAAGCTTGGGCTTCGCGCGTGGCGCGGCGTAATAATAGGCGTCCTGATAGTCGATCGCGGGCACGTTGAGCTTGGCCCAGTCGGGCGGGGTCATCGTCAGCCAGTGGCGATAGGCTTTCAGCCGCCACTCCAGCATCCATTCCGGCTCGTTTTTCTTGGCAGAGATAAACCGCACCGTATCTTCGCTGAGGCCCTTGGGCGCGAAATCGGTTTCGATGTCGGACGACCAGCCGTGTTCGTAGTCCGCGACCCGCGCCGCGGCATCGCGGGCTGCCTGATCGGGGAGAGTGGTTTGGTCATCCATGATCAGACTCCGTTCGCTTCGAGCGGCGCAGAGAAGCCTCGCGCAACCGGTGACTCGACTTCGCTGGGCACGAACGGCGACGAGAGGTCGGTAAGGCTGACCCTGGCCAGCGCGCCCCGCAGCGCTTCATTCACCACCGGCCAGTGCGGCTTGACCTGACAGGCCGCTTCCAGTCCGCAATCGTGGCGCCCCTGCTCGACACAGGCCGTCAGCGCAATCGGGCCTTCGATGGCCTCGACGATATCGGCCAGGCTGATCGCCGCCGCTGGCCGTGCGAGCTTCAGCCCGCCGCCCATCCCGCGCGAGCTGCGAAGAAGTCCGGCGGAGGTCAACCTGCTCACCAATTTCTGCACTGTTGGCGCCGGAAGCCCGGTTTCCACCGCCAATTGCGCCGCATTCACGCGCACGCCGCCGCAATGCCGCGCGGCGGCGGCCATGGTGACAACGGCATAATCGGCCATGCTCGACAGGCGCATAAAGGTCAGCCCAACAAATCAGAGCGATTCGCTCGCATTTGATTTAGGGACGCTGGTCGCGGATAGCAATCGGTTCGGGCCAGAAAAAAGGCGGTCCCCCGGTAAGCCGGAGAACCGCCATTAAGTGGAGAACTCGTTGCAGATGCCTCGAGCCCTTCGGGTCGCACGACTCGCTTAGGCCCGGCCGGGAGAGAAAAATTGTAGGGATTCGTCAATTGGGCATGATTATTTCAGAGGGTTAGCATTTTCCCTTACCTGTTGTAAATTTGCCACAGAGCGAGGCGGGCTTGAAGCGCGAATTGGCAGGCGTCGACAGGGCGTGACTGGTTTGCCATAGGCTGCTGAGCCATGGTTTACTCGCTGCTCCGCCCCGCCCTGTTCCATATCGATCCAGAGCGCGCGCATGGCCTGGCGTTGGCGATGCTGACGATCCTGCCGGGTAGCAAACAAAAGCCCGGCGGCCCGCTCGCCAGCGAAATTGCCGGCATCGCCTTCCCCAACCCGCTGGGTCTCGCTGCCGGCTTCGACAAGGATGCGCAAGTGCCGGACGGCGTGCTGCGGCTCGGTTTCGGCTTTGCCGAAGTCGGCTCGATCACCCCGCTACCTCAGGCCGGCAATCCGCGCCCCCGGCTGTTCCGCCTGGCCGCAGACCGCGCCGTGATCAACCGCATGGGCTTCAACAACGCCGGTGCGGAACAGGCGGCGGAACGGTTGCGGCGGCGCCAACACCGGCCCGGAATCGTCGGGGTCAACATCGGTGCCAACAAGGATTCGCCCGACCGCATCGGCGATTACGCGATCATGGCGCGGCTGATGGCGCCGCTGGCGCGCTATCTCGCGGTCAACGTCAGCAGCCCAAACACCCCCGGCCTGCGCGCGCTGCAAGACAAGGGCGCCCTGGCGGCGCTGCTCGACGCGGTGCTGATGGCGCGGGGGGTCGGCGGTCCGCCGGTGTTCCTCAAAGTCGCCCCCGATCTTGAGCCCGCCGATATCGACGACATCGCCCGCATTGCCCTCGACAAAGGGCTCGGCGCGTTGATCGTCGCCAACACCACGATTTCGCGCCCGCCGCTGCAATCCGCCCATGCCGGTGAAGCGGGCGGTCTGTCCGGCGCGCCGTTGCGCGACCTTGCCCTGCAGCGGCTGCGTGATTTTCGCCGGGCCACCGGCGGGGCGATCCCGCTGATCGGCGTCGGCGGCATCGCCAGCGCCGAAGATGCCTGGGCCCGCATCCGTGCCGGGGCCAGCCTTGTGCAACTCTACAGCGCGATGGTTTATGAAGGGCCGGGGATTGCCCGGCGGATCACCAAGGGGCTGCTGAATCTGATGCAGCGCGACGGCTTTGGCACGATTGCCGAGGCGGTGGGAAGCGAATAGCTTCCGCGCCATGCTGCACCGCCTCCTCGCTTTGCTCGCCGCGCCGCTGCTGCTCACCGCCTGCGCCACTACCCGGCAGACCGCAGCGCCCGCGCCGTTCGAGGCCGGCATGGTCAGCGCCGCCGACCCGCGCGCGGCCGAAGCCGGGGCGGAGATGTTGCGCGCCGGGGGCAGCGCCGCCGATGCCGCGCTGGCGGTGCTGCTAGCGCTCACCGTGGTCGAGCCGCAAAGCTCCGGCATCGGCGGCGGCGGGTTTCTGGTGATGGACGACGGCAAGGGCCGGGTCGAGACCATCGATGGGCGCGAGACCGCGCCCGCCGCCGCCCATCCGCGCTGGTTCGAGACGAGCGGCCAGTTTCTTGCCGTGCGCCAGGCGATCCCCGGCGGGCGCAGTGTCGGCGTGCCTGGCAATGTCGCGCTGATGGCGGCGGCGCATAAGCGCCATGGCCGGCTGGCGTGGCGGCGGCTGTTCGCGCCCGCCATCCGGCTCGCCCGTGACGGCTTTGCCGTGACGCCGCGGTTCCACGAATTCCTCACCCGCTACCAAGTCGATCCGGCAATGCCGCCGGAGCTGCGCGACCTGAGTTATCTGGCGAGCGGGGGCGCCGCTTTCTCGGCGGAATCGCGCGCGCTTTACTACACCGCCGATGGCCGGCCGCAGCCGATCGGCACGGCGATCCGTAATCCCGCGCTGGCCGCATTCCTCACCGAGCTTGCCGCCCAAGGCCCGCGCGCCTTTTATACCGGCGCCAATGCCGCCGCGATTGCCCGCGCCGTCTCTACCGCGCCGCGCGCTCCCGCGCCGATGACCGTGGCCGACCTTGCGGGCTATACGGCCAAATTGCGCGATCCGGTGTGTGGCTTCTATCGCGCCTGGCGGCTGTGCGGCATGGGCCCGCCCTCCTCGGGCGCGACGACAGTGCTGGGCATCCTCGGCTTGCTCGAACGCTTCGATCTCGCCGCGCTGGGCAAGGATTCGCCCACCGCCTGGCACCTCATCGCCGAGGCCCAGCGGCTCGCCTATGCCGACCGTGAACGCTATCTCGCCGATGCCGACTTCGTGCCGGTCCCAGTCGCGGGATTGCTGGCCCCCGCCTATCTCGCCGAACGCGCGCAGCTGATCGCGCCGGATCGCAGCATGGCGGCGGTAAGCCCCGGCACTCCCGCCGGTGCGCCGCTGGCGCAGGCCGACACGGTCACGCCGGACGTGCCATCGACGTCGCATTTCGTCGCAATCGACCGGCGCGGGCAGGTAGTATCGCTGACCTCGACCATCGAAAGCAGCTTCGGCTCGGGCCTGATGGTGAGCGGCTATTTCCTCAACAACGAGCTGACCGATTTCAGCATGGAGCCCGAGCGCAACGGCCAGCCGGTCGCCAACCGGGTCGAGGCCGGCAAGCGGCCGCGCAGCTCGATGAGTCCGACCCTGCTCTATGCGCCCGGCGGCGGACTGCGCCTCGCCATCGGGGCAGCGGGCGGGTCGACGATCCCGGCGCAGGTGGTCAAGGCGATCATCGGCGTGATCGACTGGCGGCTCTCGGCGCAAGACGCGATCGCCCTGCCGGTAATCTTCGCGCCGGGCGGCGATGCGGTGTTTATCGAGGCTGGCAGCCGGCTCGAGGCCATGGCGCCGGCGCTGCGGGCGCTGGGCCACGCGGCGGTCACCCCGCGGGCCATGCCGCTCAAGGCCAATGCTGTCGAGGTGGTGGACGGCGTGCTGAAGGGTGCCGCCGATCCGCGCAGCGAAGGGCGCAGCGTGGCCGAATAGCCGCGGCTTGCTGGATCGGCCACGCGGCAGTAGACTTTCGCGGAGTTGGTCATTCGAAAGGCAAGAGCAGTCAGTGCAGCTTTCCGATTTTGACACCAGCAAGAACCTTGTCGCGCTGTTTCTTGACCGCGCCGGCGAGCGGGGCGACGAGCCGTTCCTGTGGGCCAAGCGGGAGGGCAAGTGGCGCCCGCTCAGCTGGTCCGAGGCAGCACGGCAGGTCTGCCTCATCGCCGAGGGCTTGCGGGCGCTCGGTCTGGAGGACGGCGACCGGGTGATGCTGGTGTCGGAAAACCGGCCCGAATGGTGCCTCGCGGACCTTGCGATCATGGCGGCCGGCTGCGTCACGGTGCCGGCCTACACGACCAACACCGAACGTGACCATCTGCATATTATCGAGAATTCCGGCACCCGTGCGGTGATCGTGTCGGATGCAAAACTCGCCAGGCCGTTGTTGCCGGCAATCCTGCGCTCCAACAGCACCGAGCATATCATCGCCATGGAACCGCTGCGCCAGACCCAGACAGGCAACACCGCGTTCCACCTGTGGGACAACCTGCTCACCGGTGATGGCTCTGCGGCCCGCGCGGCGGTCGAGGCGCGCATCGCGGAAATTGGGCGCGAGGATTTGGCGTGCATTATCTATACCAGCGGCACCGGCGGCGCGCCGCGCGGGGTGATGCAGCACCACGGCATGATCCTGCGCAATGTCGGCGGCGCAGCGCGGATCATCGCCGAGGATTTTGGCTGGGATTTGACCGGTAAGGAGGGAGAGGTGTTCCTCTCCTTCCTGCCGCTGTCGCACGCCTATGAGCATACCGGCGGGCAATATCTGCCGATCGGCCTGGGCGGACAGATTTACTATTCGGAGGGTCTCGAGAAGCTCGCCAGCAATATCGAGGAAGTGCGCCCGACGATCATGGTGGTGGTCCCCCGCCTGTTCGAGGTGCTGCGCACACGGATCATCAAGCAGATCGAAAAGCAGGGCCGTGCTGCGCGGTTTCTGCTTGACCAGGCGCTGGCGATCGGCGCGCGCAAGGCGAGCGGCAACCGCCGGCTGCGCGACCGGCCGATGGATTTCTTTCTGGACCACGCGCTGCGTCCAAAGGTCCGCCAGCGCTTTGGCGGGCGGATTAAGGCGCTGATTTCGGGCGGCGCACCGCTCAATCCCGATATCGGCACCTTCTTCAACGCGCTCGGCCTTACACTGTTGCAAGGCTACGGCCAGACCGAGGCGGGACCAGTGATCAGCTGCAACCGGCCGCGGGCGGGCCTCAAGATGGACACAGTCGGCCCGCCATTGGACGGCGTGGAAGTTCAGATTGCCGAGGATGGCGAAATCCTCGTGCGGGGCGAGTTTATCATGCACGGCTATTGGCGCAACGAGCCCGAAACCCGCCGGGCGCTACATGACGGCTGGCTGCATACCGGCGACATCGGGCACCTCGACCACAAGGGCCGGATTGTCATCACCGACCGCAAGAAGGACATGATCGTCAACGACAAGGGCGACAACATAGCGCCCCAGAAGGTCGAGGGCATGCTGACGCTGCAGCCGGAAATCGCCCAGGCGATGGTGGCCGGCGACAGGCGCCCCTACATCGTTGCCCTGATCGTGCCCGATGCCGAATGGGCGCTGGATTGGGCGCGGGGGCAGGATGAGAAATTCGATTTCCCCGGGCTGCAAGACCTCC
Organism: Novosphingobium sp.; assembly: GCA_031420935.1. Taxonomy (GTDB): domain Bacteria; phylum Pseudomonadota; class Alphaproteobacteria; order Sphingomonadales; family Sphingomonadaceae; genus Novosphingobium. The sequence continues at coordinate 5,756 of JANONQ010000252.1, forward strand.
CCGCTTTCCGCAGCGCCATCCGCGCGGCGATCGACCGGGTCAACCGCGACCTTTCGGTGATCGAGAAAGTGCGCCAGTTCGCCTTCGCCGACGAGGGATTCACCATCGACAACGAAGAAATGACGCCGAGCCTGAAGATTCGGCGGCACAAGCTTAAGGAACGCTATGGGGAGCGGCTGGATGGGTTGTATCGGGGGTAAGATTAGGGGGCTTGTCGAAGCACACGCGCTAGCAAAGCGCCACCTTCTCCGCATCGATAATCCGCCCAAATTCTTCGCTCACCGAACACCGATCAACCACATCGACCTTCCACGGCAGCAGCGATTCGTCGAACGCCTCGCGCAGGTGACCCGAAACTGCGAACGAAAGTGGCTGCGGACCTTCAATCACGAGATCAAGATCTGACCAGGGCTTGAGCCGGACGCCCGTAGCGCGGCTGCCGAAAGCGAAGGTTCGATAGCCGAGTGGCAAAGCCTGCGCGAGAATGGCTTTGACCATAGCAAGCTCGTCAGAGGTGATTGCCAATCCAGCCGTCACGAAACCGTCTGCGCCTTCAGCTGCCGCACAAGAAATTGCACTTCCTGCAGAAACGCCGGTATCCTCGCAGCGACTTCGATGGCCTTGGCTTCGTCGTACAGATGGGACGTTGTGTTGCGCATGTCGCGAAATCCGTGCCACTCCGGCCAGCCACCCTTGAGCAAGCCCTTCTCCCAACCCGTCCTTATCAGGGTTGGAAAAGACATCAAATCGATCAGACCGGGGCTGTCTGCCGCCTCCTCCAGAAGCCGGCGAAGAATTTTAGGAGCAAGATCGTAAGTAAACTCGAAGCGCTGAATCAGCCCATCGCGGATCTGATCGTCGGTAGAGTCGCTCTGATATCTTGCCAAACCTTCGGCGAGGCGGGCAACTGCTCTTTCAAGAGATGACAAGTCCAGTGGCATTGTGAAACTATGCGCGATAGAGCGCCAGCCAGCAAGAGACCTCCAAAACTACGCCGCTTCCTTCTCCACCCACTCCGGGAAGAAACACGGTGCCCGGGTCGACCAGCCGGGTGCCGTCGCTGCGGCTTCGCTGATTGACTGGAGCAGGTTCTTGCGGCGGTCGGGGCGGATTTGCGGCAATGCGGCGGCGGCGCAAAAGGCGCTGGGCAGGAATGGGCGGGCTTCGGGGCCGAGCAGCCGTTCGTAGAGGAACCGGAACGGCGAGAAGCCGCCCAGGCGTTCCTGCCCAAGATCGAACGCGGCGACGCGCAGCAGCTTGGCCATGAAATCTTCGAGGCCGGTGAATGACGTCTCGTCAGGGATTGCGCCGCGCAGCGCCTTCAGGTCCTGATAGACGACATACTGGCTGCGAATCGACGCGACTTCGCCGGCGTCGCGGGCCCATAGCTTAAAAGCATCCTGCCGGCCGAGGCCGATATCGAGGCTGCGCTTGATGTAGCGCTGCTCGCAGGAGGTGAAGCCGGCGAATTCGCGCAGTTCGGCGATGGTCAGCGATGCCGTGCCGGTATTGCCCATGACTTGGTTGTCCCCTGTTGCGAGCCTTGCTGCCCGACAAATGGAGATCACCAGAAATTCCTTATAAAGACGTTAACCACACCGCCGACTTTTGCCCGTCACCGCGTTAACCGCGCCGGTCAGATCAGCCCCGCCAGCGGACTGGAGGGGTCCGCGTATTTGCGTGTCGCCATGCGTCCGGAGAGATAGGCGTGCCGTCCTGCTTCAACCGCAAGCCGCATCGCCTGGGCCATGCGGACCGGATCCTTCGCCTCGGCGATGGCGGTGTTCATCAGCACCCCGTCGCAGCCCAGCTCCATGGCCACAGCTGCGTCGCTGGCGGTGCCGACCCCGGCATCGACCAGCACCGGCACGCCGGCGCCCTCGACAATCAGGCGGATGGTTATCCGGTTCTGGATGCCAAGCCCCGAGCCGATCGGCGCGCCCAGCGGCATCACCGCCACCGCGCCGGCTTCCTCCAGCTGCTTGGCTGCGATCGGATCGTCGACGCAGTAGACCATGGGCAGAAAGCCTTCCCGGGCGAGCACTTCGGTCGCCTTGAGGGTCTCGCGCATGTCCGGGTAGAGCGTACGCGCCTCGCCCAGCACTTCGAGCTTGACCAGATCCCAGCCGCCCGCCTCGCGCGCCAGGCGCAGCGTGCGGATCGCATCGTCGGCGGTGAAGCAGCCAGCGGTGTTGGGTAGGTAGGTGATTTTCTTCGGATCGATGAAATCGGTCAGCATCGGCGCCGTGCGGTCGGAGATATTGACCCGGCGCACCGCGACCGTGACGATCTCCGCGCCCGATGCCGCCACCGCCGCCGCGTTCTCGGCAAAATCCTTGTATTTGCCGGTACCAACGATCAGCCGTGAGCGGAACGTGCGGCCCGCGACCGTCCAGCTATCGTCATGGGCCAGATCATCCTGGCCGCCGCCGACGAAATGGACGATCTCGAGGACATCGCCGTCAGCCAGCAGCACTTCACCCAGCGCCGAGCGCGGGGCGATTGCGCCATTGCACTCGACCGCGACTTTGAGCGGATCGAGCTCGAGGCTGCGGACCAGATCGGCGATGCTCGCGCCCAGGGTAATGCGGCGCGGTTCGCCATTGACGGTGAGGGAGAGCTGTGCGGACATGCACTGCACTTAGCGTTCAGGCGGCGTGACGCAAGTTGCGGATATGACCGGCAGCGACCAACGCCACCCCGGCGATGGTCAGCGCGGCCTCGGGCAGGCCGTGGGGTACGGTCAGTCCGGCTGCCATCAGCGCGATGCCGGAGCCGCCGATCGCCAGCGGCCCCATCCGGCCATGGCGCAGCGCGCCCAGCCCCAGCGTCACCAAACCGACCAGCACGGCCAGCGCGAGGCCGGCGCGGTGGATTGCCGGCGCCAGAAACGCCTCGCCGCCGAAGCCAAGCATGGCGACCAGCACAACGCCCA
>JANONQ010000253.1:0-3485 GCA_031420935.1 Novosphingobium sp.
CCACTTCTAGCGCATCGGTCGGAAGAATGAGCGTGAACTCGTTGAAATAGGCCTGGTTGAGCACAGATACCCCCGGCACCCGCGCCAGCCGCGCCGCAGTAGCCTGCGCGCGGGCGTGGTTGATGCGGGCCAGCCTGGCCAATCCCTCGCCGCCGAGAAGGGTCATGTGAATACTGAAAGCCAGTGCGCAAAGCCCGGAATTGGTACAGATATTGCTCGTCGCCTTCTCGCGCCGGATATGCTGTTCGCGCGTCGACAGGGTCAGCACGAAGCCGCGCTTGCCATCGGCATCGACCGTCTCACCGCACAGCCGCCCCGGCATCTGGCGGACGAATTTCTCGTTGCAGCCGAACAGGCCGAGATAGGGCCCGCCGAAGTTCAACCCGACCCCCAGTGACTGTCCCTCGCCGACGACGATATCCGCGCCGAGGTTCCCCGGCGCTTCCAGCAACCCCAGCGCCACCGGCTCGGTCACGACCACGACCAGCAGCGCGCCCACGGCATGGGCAGCGTCGGCGATCGCGGTGAGATCGGGAATGCGGCCGAGGATATCGGGATATTGCACCACCGCGCAAGCGGTCTCTGCGTCCAGCGCGGCGATGAGATCGCCATCATCGGGGGCGGCAACCAGCTTCGGGGTGGCCGTCACCAGCGCATCGCCGGTAAAGCGCGCCATGGTCCGCGCGGTCGCGACGTAATGGGGATGCAGGCCTGCCGAAAGCACCGCGCGCTTGCGCCTGGTCACCCGCCCGGCCATCGCGATCGCCTCCCAGCAGGCGGTCGAGCCGTCGTACATCGAGGCATTGGCGATGTCGGTGCCAAACAGCCGCGCGACCTGTGTCTGGAACTCGAACAGCACCTGCAGCGTGCCTTGCGCGATTTCCGGCTGGTAGGGCGTGTAGGAGGTGAGGAATTCACCGCGCTGGATGAGATGATCGACCGACGCCGGGATGTGGTGCCGGTAGGCCCCTGCCCCGAGGAAAAACGGCACGCTGCCCGCGCTCATGTTCCGGGCGGCGAGCGCCGTCATCTGGCGCTCCACAGCCATCTCGCTGGCGTGGCCGGGCAGGCCGGCGATCGGCCCGCCAAGCCGGGCTTCGGCAGGGACGTCGATGAAGAGGTCGTCAACGGAGGCGGCACCGATGACGGCGAGCATAGCAGTGCGGTCGGCGGGAGTGAGAGGAAGGTAGCGCATTATCTACTCCGCGAAGAGACAATTCAAACTAAACTCCCGATCCCGCTCATCCTGAGCCCGTCGAAGGATGTCGCGCCGCGCCGGACGGTCGCGCGGGCCCTTCGACAAGCTCAGGGCGAGCGGGATTGGTGCCTTACAGCCCCGCCGCATAGGCATCGTAAGCCGACCGGTCCATCAGCCCCTCCAGCTCGCCCGGATCGGCGAGGGTGAGGCGGAACAACCAGCCGCTTGCCTCGGCTTCGCTGTTGACCAGTTCCGGCACGCCTTCGAGTGCCGGGTTGATAGCGGTCACCGTGCCGCTGACCGGACTGTAGACATCCGAAGCCGCCTTGACCGAATCCACAACCGACACCGCCCCTCCCCGCTCGACGCTCTGGCCGACGACGGGCAGTTCGACGAACGTGATATCGCCAAGCTGGCCCTGCGCATAGTCAGTGATGCCAACTGTGCCAGACATTGGGCCGACATCGCCTTCGACGTCGATCCATTCATGATCCTTGGTGAAGTAGCGGCTCATCGGCAGTTCCTCAGCGGTGATAGCGGTGGGGGACGAAGGGCAGCGGCACCACGGTGGCTGGCAAACGTCTGCCGCGGTTGTCCAGTTCCAGCCGCGTGCCGGGCACGGAACAAGCGGTATCGACATAGGCCATGGCAATGGGATGGCCAAGGCTGGGCGAGAAGCCGCCGGAAGTGACCGCGCCGACTTCGCGCGTCCCGGCAAACACCGCCGCCCCCTCCCGCGCCGCCATACGGCCTTCAAGCGCCAGGCCGACGCGCACCGCCGGGGTGCCGTGAGCGAGCAATTGCAGGATCCGCTCGGTGCCGGGAAAGCCGCCTTCGGCGCGGCGGCGTTTCGATATGGCAAAGGCCAGCCCGGCGCTGACCGGATCGGTATCCTCGGTCAGATCGTGCCCGTAGAGCGGCAACCCCGCCTCCAGCCGCAGCGAATCGCGCGCGCCCAGGCCAACCGGCCTCACCTCCGCCTGGGTGCATAGCGCATCGGCAAGCGCGGCGGCGTGCTCGGAAGGCACGTTGATCTCGAAACCGTCCTCGCCGGTATAGCCGGTGCGGCTGATCCCGAGCGCAACCTCGCCCCACATGTAAGGCCCCGCCTGCATGAAGCTGAAATCCCACGGCATCGGCCAGCCTTCGGCCGTGCCACTGAGCCCTAGCCTGGCCAGCACATCCGCCGCTTTCGGCCCCTGCAGCGCAAGCAAGGCATCATCGGCCAGATGCCGCAAGGTAATCTCGTCGGGCAAATGTTCGCGCAGATGGGCAATGTCGTCCCACTTGGCCCCGCCGTTGACCACCACATAGCCGTGATCCCCGGCATTGGTTACCATGAGATCGTCGAGAATGCCGCCATTTTCCGCCAGCAGCAGCGAATAGCGCACCCTGCCCGGCTTCAACGCCGAAATGTCGCCCGGCAGCAGGGCCTCCAGCGCCTCGGCCCAGCCTTCGCCCGACACCTGGAGCTGGCCCATGTGGCTGACGTCAAAAAGGCCGGCATTTTTCCGCGTCCACAGATGTTCGGCGATGATACCGTCGTACTGCACCGGCATGGTGTAGCCGGCGAAGGGCATCATCCGCGCACCTCGCCCCCGGTGCCAGGCGTCCAGCGGCAGGTCTAGCGGCTCGGCCGGCGATTGTTCGTCTGTCGTCTCAATGTCGTCCACGCGCTGGCTCCGCACAGAATGCAATTGGCGCCCTTTTGAACGGTCAATCACAGACCGCCGGGACGTTCCCGCGCTGTGAGCGAGGCAAGTCGGGATGGCGGGCCAGGCCGATTCGAGTCAAAGGAATGACACTGGTTATCCCCCGACACGGCCCAATGCCCGCCGCTTCAGACATTTCGCAGCCCGTCCGGAGTGCGGCCGTAAATCTGTGCGTGGCTGGTGATGGCGTAACGGTCGGTCATGCCGGCGATGAAATCGGCGATGTGGCGGCTGCGCTCGGGCTCCTGCCGGGGCAGCCCGGCGACCCAGCTGTCGTTCATCAGCGTTGGCTCCTGCGCGTATGCAGCGTAGAGTTCCGCAATCAAGGTACGGGCCCGCTCGGAAGTCGTCAGCTGCTCGGGATGATAATAGAGCTTCTCGTACATGAAGCGCTTGAGCTTGCGTTCCTCATCGGCAAGATCGGCTGAGAACCCGGAACTTGCACGTCCCGCGCCGCGCACCTCGGCGGGATCCGTCATGCCCTCGGTGCGGTGCTTTGTCTCAGCGATGACATCGTTGACCATCGTCCCGATCTGGCTGCGCAGCAGTTCGCCCAGCTGGCGGTCGCGCGGGGC
>JANONQ010000254.1:0-8084 GCA_031420935.1 Novosphingobium sp.
CGCGCCGAACAGAACTTCGAGAGGCCGCGTGGTGCCCCTCCCCTCGCTTAGCGTCGTGCCTTCGAGCATCACTGTCCCGGCATAGGCGCGGGCCATGTTGAGATTGGCGGCATTGGGGCTGGGGTTGATCCAGATGCGGCTATCCGGCCAGCCGAAGCCGGGCTCGGCTGCGGGCTGCCAGCCCGCCATCTCGATCACCCGGTAATCGACGTCAAGTTTGAAATGATCGACGAACCAGCGGCCCATTTCGCCCATCGTCAGCCCGTGGCGCATCGGCAACGGCCCTGCGCCCACGAAGCTTTCCTGCCCGGGGATCAGCAGCGTGCCCTCGACCGGACGGCCTGCGGGATTGGGCCGGTCGAGCACCCAGACCGCTTTGCCGGTGCCTGAGGCGGCTTCGAGCAGATAAAGCAGCGTGGTTACGAAGGTGTAGATGCGGCAGCCAAGGTCTTGCAGGTCGAACAGGAAGACATCGGCCGTGTCCATCATTGCCGGGCTCGGGCGGCGGACCTGGCCGTAGAGGCTGAACACGGGCACGCCGTATTGCGGATCGGTCTCGTCCGGCGTCTCGACCATATTGTCCTGCTTGTCGCCTTTCAGGCCATGCTGCGGACCAAAGGCGGCGGCGAGTTTGATGCCGGGGCAGGCGGCCAGCACGTCGAGCGAATGGGTGAGGTCTTCGGTGACAGAGGCGGGATGCGCGATCAGAGCGACACGCTTACCCGCGAGCGGCTTGCGCAGATCTGGTTCAGCCAGCAGGCGGTCGATGCCGAATTTCATGGATTACTCAGGTGGCGCAAGTGTCGCCGCGAAGCAAGCGGGCGCGTGGAAATCAGGCTCGCCGGCCGGATGCGCCAGCGCCCAATAGGACTTGGTGCCGCCGGTTTCCTCGATGACGGCGGAAAGGCCCACCGCCCACGGGCGCGGCGGCAACCCCGCGAGCGGTACGGCAGCGTCGAAAACCGCGATGCTCTGACCGACCCTCGCCGTGCAAACCGGCTCACGGGCCAAGGGACGTTTTGCCATATCTTCGCGGTAGGCGATAAAATCGTAGGCGGCCCAGCGTTCGGAGGGCGAGAGGTTGATCTCGATATAACCCACGCCGCCAATTGGCCGCAGGAAGAGCTCGAAGCATGTCGTTCGCCACAGGCCATCGGCGCGGCCTTTGCCAGCGAACGGCGGGAGCACCAGCTGGCCGGCGTCCTGAATATGCCAATGCAGGTTAAGCCAGCTTTCGTCGGCACTCGTGATGCGGGCCTTGACCTTGCTCACCGTACTGGGTGGGTAATCGGGATGGGGAATAAGCTCATGCGTTTCCAAGCGCGTTACTCCATGCTAGGCGCGCCCGCGCCATGACCCAATACAACTCCACCCTGCTCCGCCTGCTCGATGAGCGCGGCTATATCCACCAGATGACCGATGCCAACGGGCTCGATGCGTTAGCCGACAACCAAGTAATTTCCGGCTATATCGGCTTCGACGCCACCGCGCCATCGCTCCACGTTGGCTCTCTTGTGCAAATCATGCTGCTGCGCCGCCTTCAGCAGGCCGGGCACAAGCCGATCGTGGTGATGGGCGGCGGCACGACCAGGGTCGGCGATCCGTCGGGCAAGGACGAGAGTCGCAAGCTGCTAACGGCTGCGGACATCAAGGCCAACATCACCTCGATTCGCACGGTGTTCGAGCGGTTCCTGACATTCGCGCCCAAAGGTGAAGTGGGGGGCCCCACCGATGCGATCATGGTCGATAATGACGAGTGGCTTAGCCAGCTCTCCTATGTCGAACTTCTGCGCGACGTTGGCCCGCACTTCACCATCAACCGCATGCTTACGTTCGATTCCGTCAAGTTGCGGCTTGAGCGGGAGCAGCCGCTGACTTTCCTCGAATTCAACTACATGATTCTCCAGGCCTATGATTTCCGCGAGCTGGCGCTGCGGCACGGCTGCCGGTTGCAAATGGGCGGGTCGGACCAGTGGGGCAATATTATCAATGGGATCGAGCTTACCCGCCGGATGGAACGGATCGAGCTGTTTGGCGTCACCACCCCGCTACTCACCACCGCCGACGGCGCCAAGATGGGCAAGACTGCCGCCGGCGCGGTGTGGCTCAACGAGGCGCAGCTGCCGGCTTATGACTTCTGGCAATATTGGCGCAACGTCGATGACCGCGATGTCGGCCGGTTCCTGCGGCTGTTCACCGATTTGCCGCTTGATGAGATTGCCCGGCTGGAAGCGCTAGAGGGCAGCGAAATCAATGCCGCAAAAGTTGTGCTGGCCAATGAAGTCACCAGCCTGTGCCGCAGCGAATCAGCAGCAAGGGCGGCGGAAGCGACTGCCTCGGCGACATTTGCCGGCGGCGGAATTGGGGAAGATCTGCCGGAATTCACTATTCCGTCCGAAGGTCTGTCGATGGTCGATGCGCTGGTCGGCATCGGGTTTGCGGCAAGCCGCGGCGAGGCGAAGCGCTTGATCGCTGGCGGCGGGGCGCGGCTGGGCAGTGACGTGATTACCGACGAAACACACGCAATCGCGGGCCCTTTCGGGGAGCTACGCATCTCCTCCGGCAAGAAGAAGCACGGTATTCTGCGTTCGGCTTGAACCGTTATCGGCAAGGCCTTGCCGGTCAATTTTTGCCGGTTTACCCAATATTTGCCTTTCTCATGCATCTTGCCTCCTCGGAAATACGAGATTGAGGTGATTTATGGCTATGGGTGCAGGCGCACAGCTGAGTGTAACCGATCTGCGCCGGGCGACGCGGCATCCGGTCGACTGCCCGGTGATCGCTGAACATCGCCGGCTGGGCGATATCCATCTGCAAATCGTCAACCTGTCCGCGCATGGCTTCATGGCAGCCGACGCGCCGGGACTCACGCGCGGCGATCGCATCATCATCCGCCTGCCGGTAGTCGGCAGGATCGAAGCGCATCTGATCTGGTCCACCGAGGAGAAAACCGGCTTTCAGTTCGAGCGGATCATCCGGATCGACGAATTCCTGAAGATTATTGAAACTATGCAGCCCAATCCGCGCCTGCGCCGGGATCGCTAACGCCTGCTTCCCCCCTCCCGCTTGCGGGAGGGGCCGGGGGTGGGTCTGAAATGACACCGGAGACACCCCGGCCTTGTAGGCGACTGACCCACCCCTAACCCCTCCTGCAGGCGGGAGGGGGATCAAGTAGCACCACTGAATTGCACGCCTTTAAGTCCAAGGCCGTGCCAGCCCGCTTGGCATTGCCGTCCGGCACTGCCATGGCTGAGGAGTGACCGAACCGACATCGCCGCTGCAAATTCCTCAGTACCGTCTGTTCTGGATCTCGCGGCTCGCTTCGGTCGCGGCCACCACCGGCATGGTCGTGGTGATCGGCTACCAGCTTTACGACGTTGCACGCAGCGATTACGGCATGGGTATTCCACAGGCCGCGCTGATGCTGGGCTTGCTCGGCTTCGCGCAGTTCGTGCCCCTCGCCCTGCTGACCCCCATCGCCGGGGTGGTAGCGGACCGCTACGACCGCCGCCTTGTCGCCAGCGCCTCGATCGCGGTCGATCTCGCAGTTGCCGTGCTGCTCGCGCTGGCGACGGCCAGTGGCCGGGTCACTCTGCCGCTGCTGTTCGCCCTGGCCGCCTGCCACGGCGTTGCCCGGGTGTTCGTCGGCCCGGCGATGTCGGCGATTGCCCCCAACATCGTGCCGGCGGCCCTGATGCCGCGCGCGATCGCATTCAATTCCATGGCCTGGCAGATCGGAGCTGTAACCGGACCGGCGTTTGGCGGATTGGCGCTCGGGATGAACGCGACCCTGCCCTATTGGGCAGCCGCGGTGCTGCTGGCAGTTGCCTGCCTTGGCATCTTCATGATCGGGCCCCTGCCCCCACCTGCCGGCAGCCGCGACACCCATCCATTCCGCCAGATCGCCGATGGGTTCCGCTATGTCTGGAACGAGCGCTTCCTGCTCGGCTGCGTGACGCTGGACTTGTTCGCCGTGCTGCTGGGCGGCGCCACCGCGCTGCTGCCCGTGTTTGCCCGCGATATCCTGCACGTCGGACCCGACGGGCTAGGCCTGATGCGCGCTGCGCCCGCGGTCGGCTCGTCGCTGGTCGCGCTGTGGCTGACGCGGCGGCCGATCGAGCGCAACGTCGGGGTCAAGATGCTGTGGGCGGTTGCGGCGTTTGGCATCATGACGATTGCGTTCGGCTTCTCGCGCAGTTTTCCTTTGTCGCTCGCCATGCTGGCGCTGATGGGCGCTGCGGACATGATTTCGGTGTTCATCCGCAGCACGCTGGTCCAGCTCAACACACCCGACGATGTACGCGGCCGGGTCTCGGCGATCTCGGGCCTCGCCATTTCGGCATCGAATGAGCTGGGCGAAATGCAATCGGGGCTGGCCGCGGCGCTGCTCGGCGCAACCGGGGCGGTTGTGTTCGGCGGCGCGGGTGCCATAATCGTCACTATCGCTTGGGCGTTCTGGTTCCCCGAACTCAAGAATGCCCGCACCTTCGCGCCGCAATACCGTCAATCTCACCGCCAGAGGGAGCAATCACCATGAAAGCCGACAGCATCCTCGCCACTATTGGCAACACGCCTCACGTCCGCCTTGCCCGGATGTTTCCCGATCACGAGGTCTGGGTGAAATGCGAACGCGCCAATCCCGGCGGCTCGATCAAGGATCGCATCGGATTGTCGATGATCGAGGCGGCGGAGCAGGACGGCAGCCTCAAGCCCGGCGGCACGATAGTCGAGCCGACCTCGGGCAATACCGGCATTGGTCTGGCCATGGTTGCGGCGGTCAAGGGCTACCGGCTGGTGCTGGTCATGCCCGAATCGATGTCGATCGAGCGGCGGCGGCTGATGCTGGCCTACGGTGCAACGTTCGACCTAACCCCGCGCGAGAAGGGCATGAAGGGCGCGATCGAGCGGGCGAAGGAAATCGTTGCCGAAACCCAGGACGCCTGGATGCCGCAACAGTTCGACAATCCCGCCAATATCGAGGTCCACGCCCGCACCACCGCGCAGGAAGTGCTGGCCGATTTCGTCGACACGCCGATTGATGTGCTGATCACCGGGGTCGGCACCGGCGGGCATCTGACTGCCTGCGCCGAGGTGCTAAAGGCGAAGTGGCCGGGGATGAAGGCCTATGCGGTGGAGCCGTCGCTTTCGCCGGTAATTTCCGGCGGCCAGCCCGCGCCGCATCCGATCCAGGGCATCGGCGCGGGGTTCATCCCGACCAATCTCCACACCCAGGCGATCGATGGCGCGATCCTGGTCGATCCGGCCGACGCCAAGGACATGGCCCGCCGCTGCGCCACGCAGGAAGGCATGCTGGTCGGGATCAGCTCGGGCGCGACCCTGGCAGCGATTGCGCAGAAGCTGAAGGAACTGCCGGCGGGCGCTCGGGTGCTGGGCTTCAACTATGATACCGGTGAGCGCTATCTGTCGGTGCCGGACTTTCTGCCGGAGTGAGGCGGCGGATTGGCATCATGACGAACACACTCCAGCCCATTCCCTACCACGACGGGAAAGCCGCGCTAACCGGCTGGCTTGCAAGCCCCGCCGGCCAACCGCGCGCCGCCATCATCCTGTTCCCGACCATCGCCAACGCCAACCCGCCGATGGAACGCCGCGCGAAAATGCTGGCCGAGGCCGGGTATCTCGCCATGATCGCCGACTTTTACGGCGAAAAGATCGATAGTTTTGAAACCGCCGGAACGCTCGCGAAGACACTGCGCGCCGATCCGGAAACCTTTCGCGCCCGCCTGCGCGCCGGAATCGCGGCTCTGCGCGTCCATCCCGACGCCGCCGGACTGCCAATGGCCGCCATCGGTTTCTGCATGGGCGGTCAGGCGGCCCTCGAAGCCGCGCGGGACGGCGCCGATCTTGTCGCCGTGGTCAGCTTCCACGGATTGCTGGACACACAAAAACCCGCCCAGCCCGGTGCAGTCAAATCCCGCATCCTCGTCTGCCACGGCGATGCCGACCCGATGGCGTCGCGCGCGCAGGTGCTGGCCTTCTGGGAAGAAATGGACGCGGCCGGGGCGAACTGGCACTTTCACAGCTACAGCGGCGTCAGGCACGGCTTCACCGATCCCGGCAGCGACGCCCGCGGCCTTCCGGCCATTGCCTATGACGCCAGCGCCGACGCGCAAAGCTGGGCAGCGATGCTAAGCATGTTCAACGAACTGTTCGGCTAGACAAACCGTGACGCCGGTTCCGGAAAATCCGTGCAATGAATGTTCCAATCCCTGAATTTTAGTGACTGGCTTCCACGCGCCAAACCGCTACCCTGCACACGAGATTGCAAGGAGCGGCTGTCATGTTTGTCAAGTTCACCAGTTCGGATCGCGTGCCACTGGCGGTCAATGCCGCGCAGGTCACGTTCATTTCCTCGATCACCGAAGGCACCCGCATCCGCTTTGGCGAAGGCCGCAGCGTCACGGTGGTCGAACCGATGGACGAGGTAATCGACAAGCTCAACCGGACACGCCACTTTCCTCTGGAGTGAGGCTGGCTGCAGGAGTGAAGCTACTCACTTTGACCCGGACACGTCCGCCTCTACCTTACTCCAAGCCGTCGATGAGCTCACATGGCCAGGAAAAGGTAGTTCCTCGGCTCGAAACCTGCGGGCTGCGACTGCGCATAACCCGCCGCGCCGAGCAAGGCAGCGATCGGCTTGAGTTGCGCGGGGCCCCAGGCTTCGATCAAGATCGCAGGGCGTTCCTGCGCCAGCAGCGCGCTCGCTCCGCGCAGTACATCGAGTTCACCACCCTCAACATCGATCTTGAGCGCTGAAACACTCGGACAGCCTGCATCATGCCACACGGCATCGACCGCCGTCACAGGCACCTCGAACGAACGCACCAGCTCGGGCGGAATTACTGAGGCCGAGCTCAGGGTCGCTTGTGCACTCTCATGAAAAGTTACGATCCCCGGTGCCGCGCCGACGGCTGACTGGATGATCCGCACATTGGCCACCCCATTCTCGCGCAGGTTACCCGCAAGCCGCGCGGCGGTGTCGGGATGAGGCTCAAACGAAATCACCAAGCCATCTGCTCCCGCCGCCCGGGCGAATTCCAGCGCCGAGAGGCCGATGTTGGCCCCTATGTCGAATACTGTCGTTCCGGGCACGACCTGAGCGCACAGCGCTGCAACCTCGCGGTCTTCGTAGTTGCCGTTGAACAACACCTTGGTGCCAAGGTCTTCGCGGTAGAACAGCCGCACCGCCTCCCCGCTGCCGAGCCGATAGGCGAAACTGGCGGGCCGGGGCGGCAGCGCGGGCAGGATAATATGGCGCATTAGCAGCCCCTTGCCGCGATGGATGGGGAAATGGCTAAACCACGCGCGCACCGGCCACAGAATCGCCCAGATCGCGCGGTGGTGCCGTTCGCGAAAGCTGGCAGTTGATCCGGTCATGGCGCGCCTGTCATGCCGTCGCAAATGCCTCGACCGGCAGTTCCATCATCGCTTCGGCTCCCGCCTCGATCTTGCGCCGCAGTGCGCCGGCATCGGGCGTGAAGCGTTCGGCGAAATAGCGCGCGGTGGTCAGCTTGGCTTCGTAGAAGGCCTGGTCCGAAGCGCCGCCCGCCAGCGACTCCGCCGCGGTCTTGGCCATGCGCAGCCAGATCAGCCCCAGCGCGACGATGCCCATGATGTGCATGTAATGATGCGCACCGGCCCCGGCATTGTTAGGATTGGCCACGGCGTTCTGCATGAACCACATCGTCGCGGCCTTTAGCTCGCCACCCGTCTTTTCCACCCGCTCGGCAATCGGGGCGAGCTGCGGGTCGGACTTGGCGGCGGCGCATTCGCTATCGACCAGCGCGAAGAACGCCTGCACCGCGCGGCCCATATTGGCCGCCAGCTTACGGCCGACAAGGTCCATCGCCTGGACGCCGTTCGCGCCTTCGTAGATCATCGCAATGCGGGCATCGCGGACAAACTGCTCCATTCCGTTTTCGACGATATAGCCGTGCCCGCCCCAGATCTGCTGCATATTCACGGTGGTCTCGAAGCCCTTGTCGGTGCCGTAGCCCTTGATCACCGGGGTGAGCAGACTAATCAGATCGTCGGCCAGCTGGCGCTCGTCCTCGCTGGCCGCC
>JANONQ010000255.1:0-2620 GCA_031420935.1 Novosphingobium sp.
GGGCGGTAAAACGGATTGGCGATCGGTTTTGCGGTGTTGCGCAGCCAGCCGTCGAGATTGCGATAACGCAACGCGAGGCGGACACCTGCATCGTCGCCAAGCGGCTGCGAAACGACGCCTTCGAGGATGTATTCGTCGCCGATAAATTCATAACTGCCACGCAGAATATATTCGGGGTTCCGCCCCGGATCGGCCGATTTAATCGAAATGACGCCCGCCGGACTGTTCTTGCCAAAGAACAGCGCTTGCGGCCCCTTCATCACTTCGACCTGCTGCAGATCGAAAAAGCCGAGCTGGGCGATGCGGCCATCGCTGGTCTGGACCCCGTCGATCGCGACCGAAACCGCCTGCTCGAAGCCCGTCTGGTTGGCGGGCGAACTGATCCCGCGAATGGCGAGCGAGCCGCCGCCATTCGACTTGTAGCTGCCGATGACAACGGTCGGCGTCAGTTCACCGATCCGGCTGAGGTCGGTTGCGTTGTTGCGAGCGAGGTCGTCAGCGCTCAATACCGAGACGACCACCGGGACGCTGACGAGCGTTTCCTCGCGGCGACGCGCGGTGACGACGATGTCAACGGGTGCTTCGGCGCCGTCGTCTGCGGCAGGCGCAGTGCTTTGCGCATGGGCCTCGCCACCGTTCAACAGCACCAGGGCCAATGTTGCCGCCACGCCATGGCGACCAATTTTCGTCCGCGTCACATCCGTCTCCCGTTGGTGCCTGACGAGTCAAACGTCCTCATCGGAACCTATTTGTACTGATGGGTATGATGGTTCGAAAAGCCTCTGTCAATACCAGTGTTGACAGATTGTCGGGGCGAGGGGCGGCATGTTGCACATCCTGGCTGCTGCCGGTGGACCCTGCCGCAAACTCCAAATTCACACGGCTGTCGAATTCGGGTATCTCTCCAACCACGGTTGGGCCGGTCGGGCTGACACCGTTGAAGAATCCGCCAAACCCGCATCTGCCGTGTCAAGCACCCAGTTTGCATCAGGAACTACCTGGCAGCTCCGCTTGGCCCGCAGCACAGGAAATCGACCTTGGTTATGTGCGTAGGGCATCGCTCATGACGCAGGTATTTCGGCAACGGTTTGGTGCAAACTTTCACGCGCGCGAGGGTTTGCGATGTTCGCTATCAGCATTCGCCTTTCGACAAAGTCAGTGCCTCGAATGTCGGCAATACCGTGTTCGGTTACTATGACGTCAACATCGCTTTGTGCCGAAGTGACATAGCCGCAGGCGATGCGCTGCACGATGCGGCTTATGTCACCGCGCTCGTTGGACGATGGCAAAGCAAGGATCGCCAAGCCGCCTGCCGACCTGCGCGCGGCCCTGAAATAGTCCGGCTGACCGCTCGCAGCACCGATGTAACGCTCACCCAGGAACTCGGCATTGACCTGTCCGCGCAGATCGACCTCGATGCCCGAATTTATCGCCATGAACGGTGATCCCGCGATCGGTACCACAAGCTCTGCGGGCAAAGCGAAGCCCAGCAGGCTGTCCCGCGACAGGCTGCGATACAGGCTGCGGCTGCCAACCGCCAGCGAAGCAAGGCACCCATCCTGGGTCCCGACGTCGATCGCCCCTGCGGCGACCAGTTCGGGAAACCAGTCGCCGACCATGCCGGATCGAATCCGCAGGCCCTGGCGATCTTTGAGTGCGTGGGCCACCGCATCGGCCAGCTTGCCGATCCCGAGCTGCAAGGTCGCGCCATCCGGCACCAGCTTCGCAACCTCTCGGGCGACCCGAAGCTGCACCTCCCCGATCGGCTCAGGCGGCAATTCGGGCAGCGGCGTATCGCTCTCAAGCCCGACCACCACCTCGCTCTGATGGAGGCGGCAAGTGCTGCGAGTCAGTGGCACGCTGGCATTGACTTCGACTATGACGACCCGGGCCATCCGCGCGGCTTCCCAGACATAGTCGGCCGCAGGGCCAAGGCTGTGATAGCCGTCCTCATCTGCGGGAGATACCTGCAGTAGCACCACATCAACTGACATTTTGCGCGACAGAAGGGCGGAGCTTAATTGAGACATCGAGAAGGGTATCACCTGCGCCCGGGAGCGCGCGACCAACGATCCCATCGAGCCAAGCCCGCAGTATGTGGAGACGCGGAGTTCGCCTGGCACCTCGCCTTTCCAAGCGGGATTGAGCGAATATCCGCAAAAAACCCTGAGCTGCTTAAAACGCGGCGCCAACTCTAGAAGGGCCGCGATCAGGCCGACTGGCTCGCCCGCAGCCTGGCCGATAACGATGCGATCGCCTGGGCGCAGGTGTTCAGCCAGTGCGGATGCGGACAGACTTATCCCTTTTGAAATAGGCGCACTACTCGGAATTAGACTTCACCTGTAAATGTTCAGGCAGCTGGCCGGCGATAGTGAGCGTCATGCTGCCGGTTCCACTGCTGGTTTCGCCATCATAATCGGCGTTGATTGCCACCGGTTGGATGCGGTGCCAGTGGACCTTCTCGGAACCGTCCGGGTACACGACCTTTGACGGGTGCGAGACGTCCCAGATGTCCGATTCCAGGCATGTCTCGCCGCGCCATGCGCCCAGCCCGCGGCCGTCGTTGTAGCCGCCACTATAGCCCAAGCCCTGCATAGCGATCGATGAACCCTGCGCCAGC
>JANONQ010000256.1:0-11541 GCA_031420935.1 Novosphingobium sp.
CCCCGGAAATCGACCGGCAGCGGCTCGCCCTTGGCCAGCATGTCCTGGATGCGCTTGTGCGCAGCGTCGCGGCCGGTGAGCATCTTGCCGTTCAGGAGCAGCCGGTCGCCATGCTTCCAGCTAGAGACCTCGGCCGGGGTCAGCGTATCGAGATTGACCCGCTTGGCCGCCTTGTCGGGCGTCCAGTTGACCTTGGGCCAATCGCCCAGCTTCGGCGTTTCCAGGAAGCTCGGACCTGAACCATCGAGCGTAAAATGCGCGTGGCGGGTGGCGGCGCAATTGGGGATCATCGCCACCGGCTTGCCGGCGGCATGGCACGGCCAGTCGAGGATCTTGACGTCGAGAACCGTCGAAAGCCCGCCCAGGCCCTGCGCGCCGATGCCCAGCGCATTGACCTTGTCGAAGATTTCGATGCGCAGCGCCTCGATGTCGCTGGCAGCCCCCCGCGCCTTGAGCTGGCCCATGTCGATCGGTTCCATCAGGCTCAGCTTGGCGAGCCGCATGCAATGTTCGGCAGTGCCGCCGATGCCGATGCCGAGCATGCCCGGCGGGCACCAGCCGGCACCCATCTGCGGCAGCATCTCCAACACCCATTCGACGATGTTGTCGCTGGGGTTCATCATCTTGAACTTGGACTTGTTTTCCGAGCCGCCGCCCTTGGCCGCGACATCGATCGAAACTTTGCGGCCCGGCACCATGGTTACGCTCAGCACACTGGGCGTGTTGTCGCGGGTGTTGCGCCGGGTAAAGGCGGGATCGGCGAGGATCGAGGCGCGCAGCTTGTTTTCGGGGTGATTATAGGCCCGGCGCACTCCCTCATCGACGACGTCCTGCAATGAGCGTTGAGAACCATTGGCCGATTCCAGCCGGCAGTCCTGACCCCAGTCGATGAAGACGTTAACAATGCCGGTATCCTGGCAAATCGGCCGGTGGCCCTCGGCGCACATCCGGCTGTTGGTGAGAATCTGGGCGATCGCGTCCTTTGCCGCCGGGCCCTGCTCCGCCTCATAAGCCTCGCCCAGCGCGCGGATGTAATCCATCGGATGGTAATAGCTGATGAACTGCAACGCGTCGGCGACGCTTTCGATCAGGTCCTCCTCTCGGATGGTAACCATATCGGCCATGTCGATTGCTCCTGTAGCTGGCTGCGCGCCGGACTGAACCATTCCATAAACGGGTTTTGCCGTGCCCGTCAAAGCTCGGGTCAAGGCCGGAATGCGCCGGTGCCGGTTCCGCAGTCAAACTGCCAGCGCACTTAACAGGTGTAGGGACAGTGTTTGCTTTTCAAGCCTATCAGACGCCGTAATGGTCTGCACGGATCGGTTATTTCGGGCCGCGAGACATGCGCAGCGGATAACGAGGGTCGGGTAAATGCGCTTGGCGAGACAGCGGTGTTGGCTTAAGAGCCGCCTCGATTGCGCCGCCGCATGGGCTCGCCACGGGCGGATCGCGTGAGGGAATTCCGGATGATTTCTACCGAGAACCAGGCAGCTGGCGGCGGGCCGGCAGGACGGGGAACCGACACGGCCCGGCGCGCCATGATCGACAGCCAGCTGCGCACCAGCGGAGTGAACGAGCCTTGGGTGCTCGCCGCTATGGCGCGAGTCGCGCGGGAGGATTTCGTCCCGGCGGTATCGCGCGATGCCGCTTATATCGATCGTGCGATACCGCTGGGCAACGGACGCTTTCTTGCCGCTCCGCTGGTCCATGGGCGCATGCTCGCCGAAGCGGCCCCTGTGCTCGGCGACAGCGTGCTGCTGATCGGCGATGGTGACGGCTATCTGGCCGCGCTCCTGCGCCCGCTCGTCGCCTCGCTCGATGCGGTTTCTGCGGCGGATGCGGCGCAGGCCGAGCGGTGCAAGGCCGGATACTCGCTGATCGTGATCGATGGCGCGATCGAACAGCTGCCGCCCGGCATTGCCGCGCAACTTGCCGATGCGGGCCGGCTGGTTACCGGGCTGGTTGAGCGCGGGGTCACCCGGCTTGCCGCCGGGCGCAAGGCCGGTGGCGATGTCACGCTATTGCCGCTCGCCGAACTCGGCATCCCGGTTCTCCCCGAATTTGCCGCACTCAGGCGCTGGACGTTCTGACCATGCGCGTAGTTTTCGGCGCCGGCCCCCGCGCCGGCCCCGTCAAGGCGAGGCAAGCAGCGCTGGGCAGGGCGGTTTTCGCAGTTGCGGCCAGCATCCTCGCCGTGCCGGCCCTGGCGGACGATTTGCGCCAGGCTCTCCTGCTGACCTATGAGACCAATCCGACACTACAGGCCGCGCGCGCCAACCAGCGCGCCACCGACGAAGGCGTGCCAATCGCCAAGGCGGCGGGGCGTCCTTCGATCAGCGGTTCGGCCTCCTACATTGAATTCGTCAAGAAGAGCGCCAACAGCTTCACTGCGCCCGACCGCTCGCTCGATGCCGGGATCGATCTTGGCGTGCCGATCTATTCCGGCGGTGCCGTGCGCAATTCGGTGCGCGGGGCGGAAACCCGCGTGGTTGCCGGCCAAGCCGACCTGCGCGGGGTCGAATCGGCCCTGTTCAGCCAGGCCGTCGCCGCTTATATGGACGTAATCCTCGGCCAGGCCGTGGTCGGGCTCAACCGCAACAATGTCCGGGTGCTCGACGTCAATGTGCAAGCGACCAGCGACAGGTTCGAAATCGGCGATTTGACCCGCACCGACGTCGCCCAGTCGCAATCGCGGCTGGCGCTGGCGCAGGGCGATCTGCGCAGTTCTGAATCCAACCTCATCGGCGCGCGTGAGCGCTATATTCGGGTGGTTGGCAAGGTTCCGCAGAATTTGCAGCCACCGCCGCCGCTCCCCGGCTTGCCAAGCTCGCCCGACGACGCGGTGCAGATCGCGCTGGGCGGCAATCCCGACCTCATCGCCGCCAAGGAACGCAGCCGCGCCGCCGGTTACGACGTCCGCGTCGCCGGTTCTGGCCGCTTGCCGCGCGTCAGCCTGTTCACCGGCGGGGACTATACCGACTATCTCGGCACGCTCGGCGGCGGTACTATTCCTGCGGGCACGTTCGTCCAGCGCCAGACGACCGCGCTGGCCGGAGTGCGCGCGTCGATTCCGATCTTCCAGGGCGGGTTGCCCGCGGCGCAGCGGCGCCAGGCCCAGGCCCGCGAGGGCGCATCGCTCGAAGATCAGATAGCGGTCGAGCGCGATGTCATCGCCCAGGTCCGCGCCGCCTATGCCTCGTGGCAGGCGGCGACCGAGATCATCGCTTCGACCCAGACCGCGGTCGACGCCGCATCGCTTGGTCTTGAGGGGGTCCGCGCTGAAAACAGCGTCGGCACGCGCACGATTCTCGACATACTGAATGCCGAACAGGAATTGGTGTCGGCCCGCGTCCGGCTCGCTACTGCCCGGCGCAATGCCTATGTCGCCGGCTTCTCGCTCCTCGCCGCGATGGGCAAGGCGGAATCGCGCGATCTTGGGCTCGAGGGCGGTACCTTCTACGATCCGCAGGTCAATTACCGGCGGGTGCGCAATGCCTGGTGGGACTGGTCGAACGACCCCGCCCCGATCGCCAAATCGACACGCACGGTTGACACCCCGGCCCAGGATGGGTCAATCCCGCCGCAGTAGTCAGGGGGATCGGGTGATTCCCGCGTGGTGGAGTTAGGGGCAATGCGTCAGCCGGGCGAACCGTCGGTCGAGGAAATCCTTGAATCGATCAAGAAAGTGATCGCCCGCGATAACCGCGCAGAGGCGGATGACGCGCGGAGGCTGCGCGAATCACTTGGCGCCGATGGCGACGGACCAACGGTTGAGCCAGAGCTGGCAGGCCCCGACGAGGCGGTCGACGCCGGGATACTCGACTTGTCGGTTAATGCCGAATACGCCCATCAAGCGCTCGAAGATCGGGACGACGCTGATGATGTCCATGACCGTGAGCCGGAAGTCGAGCGCGCGGCCGCGCCGCTGGTGACCGAGGACGCCCGCATTTCGATGCGGGATTCGCTCACCGCGCTGGCAATGCTGTCCGCACCTGGCGCGCCGCCGCAAATCGTCCGTTCGGGCGAGACGTCCCTTGAGGGTCTGACCCGCGAACTGCTGCGCCCGGCGCTGGCGGAATGGCTGGAAAAAAACCTGCCTCCGCTGGTAGAACGGTTAGTCGCGGCGGAAATCGCCCGGATCGCCGGCAAGCGGGGCTAATCGGCGTCATAGCGGGATGGACGATCACAGCCTGAATGCTGAAGCCGCGAGCCGCGACTCTCCGAAAATCGCCGCCGCGCGCGCTGCGCTTCGGGAGGAATATGGCGCCGGCACCCGTCGCCACATTTTTCTTTGTGCTGAATCGGAGAAGGCGAAATGCTGCCCGCGCAGTACCGGATCGGCTTCCTGGAAATTTCTCAAGCGCCGGCTCAGGGAACTTGGCCTCGACCGCGACGGCGGCATTGCCCGGACCAAGGCCGATTGCCTGAAGATCTGCGCCGCCGGTCCGGTAGCGGTCGTCTGGCCCGACGAGGTCTGGTACCACAGCTGCACCGAGGCGGTGCTCGAGCGGATCATCCAGGAGCATCTGGTCGGCGGCGTGCCGGTGGAGGAATATCGACTGCGCCCGGCGGACTAGGGCCGCAGCCTAATTCTTGTCATCCTCATCCACATCGTCCTCCAGCGGATTGACGACGGCTTCGTCGTGGCCGGTTCCGCTGGACAGGAACACCAGCCCCATCAGCGCCGACATCAGCAGCATGGCAAAACCGATGGCGAGCGCCGTCGCGATATAGAGATGGGCCGATACCATCCCGTTCTTGCGGTAAAGCGCCACGAAGGAGGCGGCGACCATCATCACGGTGATGGTCATCATAAAGCGCATCAGCCGCTTGTAGCGGGCCCAGGCATGCGCTGCGGTTTCCGGATCGTCGAGGGGCGAGCGGGGGATCATGACCTCGCCATGGCCCTCGCACCGCGCTGCCGCAACCGCTTTTCAGGGGCATGGCGGAGAATTGCGATCCGTGTCATGATCGGTGCCAGACAAAGGAGATGCCGCCATGACGATTGGCCGCCTGATGGAAACCCGCAACGCATCGATCATTAGCTGCGATTGTACGACGACTGTACGCGATGCCATCGCCCTGCTGGCGGAGCGCCGGATCGGTGCTCTGCCGGTGCTGACGGAGGGCGAAGTCGCGGGCATTTTTTCCGAGCGCGATGTAGTCTATCAGTTGCAAGCGCAGGGCCCCGAGGTGCTGGACAAACCGGTCGGCGAGGTGATGACTGCGCCCGCGCTGACGGTCACGCCCGAGACCGGCGTGCTCGCGGCCCTCGCGCTGATGACGCAGCGGCGGCTGCGGCACTTGCCGGTGGTACAGGACGGCAAGATGATTGGCTTCGTGTCGATCGGCGATCTGGTCAAATACCGCATCGACCGGATCGAATCCGAAGCCGAAGCGATGCGCGTCTATATCCAGTCGGCTTGAGCGCCCGGCCGCGCCGCTCTTGCCCCGAGGCTCCGCGCCCCCTACATCCAGGCCATGCAGACGACCACGCAAGCCGATGTGATCACCCTCAGCGCTTCGGCCGCCGCGCGCGTTGCCGCGATTGCCGCCAAACAGGTCAAGCCTGCGGTACTGCGCCTCTCGGTCGAGGGCGGCGGCTGTTCCGGCTTTCAGTATCAGTTCGGCCTCAGCGATGGAGCCGAGCCCGGTGATGTTATCACAGAAACCGACGGGGTTTGCCTGGTGGTCGATCCGGTTAGCCTCGAACTGGTGGCGGGCTGCGTGGTCGATTTTGTCGAATCGCTTAGCGGCGCTGCCTTCCGTGTGACAAATCCACTAGCCACGGCAGGCTGCGGTTGCGGGTCCAGCTTCGCTGTGTGATGAAGGTCGCATCGTTTAATATCAACGGTATCAAGGCCCGGCTGCCGCGCCTGCTCGAATGGCTGGAGGAAACCCGGCCGGGGGTTGCCTGCCTGCAGGAGATCAAGACCCAGGACGAAGGCTTTCCCGCCGCCGATTTCGAAAAGATCGGTTATCAGGCGATCTGGCACGGGCAAAAAGGCTTCAACGGCGTCGCCATCCTCGCCGATGGCGCTGCGCCGGTGGAAGTGCAGCGCGGTCTGGAGGGCGAGCCGGAGGACGAGCATTCGCGCTATATTGAGGCCGATGTCGCCGGCCTGCGGGTCGCCTGCATCTATCTGCCCAACGGCAATCCCCAACCCGGCCCGAAATTCGATTACAAGCTGCGCTGGATGGAGCGCCTGCGCGCGCGGATGCAGGTGATCGCCGCCGAGGAAGTACCAGCCATCGTCCTCGGTGATTTCAACGTCATTCCCCAGGACAAGGACGTTTGGTCTCCCGCGGCGATGGCCATGGATGCGCTGATGCAGGCGGAATCGCGCGATGCCTATGCCCGCCTGCTCGGCGACGGCTGGACCGACGCGCTGGACCTGCACAATCCGCAGGGCGGCATCTGGACCTTCTGGGATTACCAGGCCGGCGCCTGGCAGCGCGACCACGGCTTTCGCATCGATCACGCGCTGCTCTCACCCGAACTGGCCGATCGGCTGGTCGCCAGCGGTGTCGACAAGGCGCATCGCGGCCGCGAAAAGGCGAGCGATCACGCGCCGATGTGGGTCGAGTTGCGCGACTGAGGTCTTCTTTCCAAGGCAGCGCCCTGGAAATGCGACATCATCGATAGAAAACGTGATTCTGGACCTGTGCCATACGGGTGCGCTTCCAGGATGGCGACACGTGCGCCGCATGGAAGAACAGCGCACCCTCGACCGGGCTGCGCCAGGTGCCGCCATGGGCGATCTGCGCAATGGCCACGGCGTTGCGCCACTGCTTCGAGCGCCGGTCGATACCGGGAAGCCCGCCACCGCGGACAAACGAGAATTGCGCGCGCTGGAATACCACGCCGCAATAGGAATTGGGGAAGCGGCCCGATTTGGATCGGGCGACGATCACGCGGCCAACGGCCAGCTGACCCGTCAGCGCTTCGCTCTTCGCCTCGAAATAGACCGCGCCGGCCAGGCAATTAAGCTCGCGCGGCAAATCGGCGGGTTGTGATTGGGCGGTAACCAGCGCGGCGAGCGAAGCGGCGGATGCCGGCTTGGCTTCTTCAGCGGTGATATCCGGAACCGGCTGGACAAGGGGCCCGGCAACGACTGGCGGTTGCGGCTCGATAATTGGTTGAACGGCGATCTGTTGTGCGATCTGCGGCGCAGCGGCTGGTGCTAGCTGAAGATCGGTGGGAGCAGCGTCCAGGTCGGTAGCGCTGCCTAAGGTAATTAGCAGACCCGCAGTCAGGGCGGTGAGGCGGACACGATTAAGTTGATTGCTCATGCGTTCTTATTCTTGGGCGGTGAACGCGTCTGACGCAGGCCGAGCGATGCGGTGCCAATCGGCATCCGCCTTCGCTCCATAATCCTGCCGGCGGTCCCCCGTCTGCGCGCTCGTCGGCCGGCCGATACGCCAACCCTGACTGCATACGCTCCTTGTGCAACCGCACTAAGTGCTACTGGCTTAACGGGTCAACCGTTTGGTTCCCGCATTCCGATGAGCCGTTCTCCGTTCGGGACATCCAGTTCAACGATCCACAAATCGCTGTCCTGCCGGCCGCGCCGTGTGAGATAATCGGAAAATTCAGCGGGATTGTCCGGATCTTGCCGCTTGGCGCAGTGCCATTTGCGGGACCCGTCCACCTGCGGCATCCGCTCATAAAGTTTTGAATTCTCGCCGTTTTCAAGAATGACGATGAGGATTGTTCCGGCTTCCCGCTCGCCGCGCCGGAGCACTGCGGCAAAGCCGCCCGCCGCCTGCGCCATGCGGATCAGCCCGGTCACCTCAAGCTGCGCGGGCAACCGCGCCTCCACGCTCAATTTTCCGATGATTTCAGCGGGTTGGCATAGCCTTCCAGCGCCGACAGGGCGATCCGCGAGCGCATGAACGTGCCGGTGCCGCGGCCAATCTCTTCGCCCTCCTCGTCGATGAGTCGCGATTCGGCGACCAGAACCCGGCGGCGGCCGCTGATCCACTGCCCTTCAGCAAAGAGCCTGCCCTTGCGCACCGGTCGGCTAAAGTGGAGATTAAACGCGGTTGTCAGAAGAAAGCGGTCGGTCACCAGGGTGTTGGCCGCATAAAACGCCGCGTCGTCGAGCATCTTGAAATAGATCGTGCCATGCGCCGCACCGGCGGCGTGGTAATGGCGCTCGTCGACCGAGAATTCAATCCGCGTATGTCCCTCACCGGTGATCGTCAGCACCGAATCGAACAGCCGGTTGACTGGCGCCGAAGCATAAAGCCCCTCCAGCGCGCGCCAATGTAGCGCCGCGCCGAACACGGGGTCAGGCGGCGTCGCGGTCAATGACATTGCACAACAGACCGTAAAGCACCTCGGCATCCGCGGCCTGGATCAGCGCCGCATGCATCCGCTCGTCGCGCATCATCCGCGAAATCGCCGCGAGCGCATGCAGGTGGGTGGCGCCGGCATGCTGGGGCGAAAGCAGCCCGAAGACGATATCGACCGGCATGGCGTCGGCGGCATCGAACACCACCGGCGCTTCCAGACGAAGAAACGCCGCGACCGGACGGGCGATCCCGGCGATCCGGGCGTGGGGAATGGCGACGGCGCGCCCGAATCCGGTGCTGCCAAGCTTCTCGCGCTGTTCGATTTCGGTCAGCACTACGGTTGCATCCAAACCATAAACCACGGAAAACCGGTCGGCGAGCAAGCGCAGGATTGCCGGCTTGGTTTCTGCACGCACAGTCGCGACGGCTTCGGGAAGAAGAGTGAATAACGCGGTCATATTCAGTTCGTATCGTTACCAGTGGCAGGTTTACGCCAGGTGAAGGAACCCGCACCGGGAAGTCCCGCTGCGGAAGAAATTAATCAATCGAAAGGCATTGCGGCATTCCGAAGGGCGCATGCCTGATGCTCTACCGCAAGATGCTGAGTTGCCTGTGGTCCGCTCGGCCGCGCGTCAGCCAGGTTCGACCCAGCCGATCGAACCATCACCGCGGCGGTAAACCATATTGAGCTTGCCGGTGCCAGCATTTTTGAACAGCAACGCCGTAGTGTTTCGCAGATCGAGCATCATCACGGCATCGGACACTGTGGCTTGCGGCACATCGACGCGGGTCTCGGCAATGATGACCGGAGCATCGGAAGTAACTTCTTCTTCGCGCGCCTGTTCCTCGAACACTACATAAGCGGCCTCTTCCTGCCTGACCGCATGCGCCGACTGTTCGTGCCGGTCGTTGATCCGCCGCTTGTAGCGGCGCAATTGCGTATCGATCTTGTCGGCCGCCTGATCGAGGGCGATATGGGCATCCTTGGCGATTGCCGCTCCCTTAAGGATCAGGCCGTTGTTGGCATGGGTAACAATATCGCAGCGAAAGGCACCGGCAGGGGCCTTGCCGAAAGTGACGCTGGAAGACAGCGCCCGATCGAAATACTTGCCGACGACCGCAGTCAGCCGCTCGGACGCATGCATCTGCAGCGCCTCGCCCGTGTCGACCTGGTGACCGGATACGCGAATGTCCATGCTTAACCCTTCCTTGACTTGGGAAATCAGACGGAACTGTTCCACAGCGGCGACTGCACCGTCGCGAGGAATGCAATATGCGCCGCGCGTTCGGCTTCGCTTGGTCCATGGGGCCGGGCTGGACGGAATTCCCGTTGGATTGTAACGGTGGTAACCGAAGCAACCCGCGAGACACCGCCCTCGCCTGCCAGTTCGAGGCCGATCTGCCGCCCGCCGGTCAGTTCAACATAGACCTGTGCGAGCAGTTCGGCATCGAGCAACGCGCCGTGCAGTGTGCGGTGGCTGCGGTCGATGCCGTAGCGCGTGCAGAGCGCGTCGAGCGAGTTCTTGGCGCCGGGATGCCGTATCCTGGCCAGTGCGACGGTGTCGACCATGCGCTCACGCCCGACCGGTTCCCGGTCGCACAGCGCCAGCTCGCGGTTGATGAAGCCGAAATCGAAGCTGGCATTATGCGCGACCAGCGGCGAAGCGCCCAGGAAGGCGAGCAGCGCCTCCGCACGCTCGGCAAAGCGCGGCTTGTCGGCAAGGAAAGCATCCGACAACCCGTGGATCGCCTCGGCGGCGGCAGGCATTGACCGCTCCGGGTTGAAATAGCCATGGAAGGTCTTCCCGGTCTCGACCCGGTTGACCATTTCGATGCAGCCGATCTCCACCATCCGGTCACCGCCTATGGGATCGAGACCGGTAGTTTCCGTATCGAAAATTATTTCACGCATCCGCTTCGATATCGGGCTCCGAGCGATGGGAAGCAAGGGGTGAGCGAGGGTTTATTCGCCGATCAACTGGTCCACCAGCCGCTTTACCGAAGCGCGCGTTGCTTCCAGCGTCGTGCCGGTTTCGATGATATAATCGGCGCGGGCGCGTTTTTCCGCATCGGGGACCTGGATCGCCAGTATTTTTTCGAGTTTATCCTCGGTCATGCCCGGCCGGGCCAGCACGCGGGCGCGCTGGACGTCGGCCGGCGCGGAAACCACCGCTACAGCGGCGAGTTGGTCGAAGCCGCCCTTCTCGAACAACAGTGGAATGTCGAAGACAATCAGCGGCGCGTTGCCGGTATCGTCCATGAAACCCGCGCGCATCGCGCCAACCGCCGGGTGGACAATTGCTTCCAGCCGTTTCAGCTTCTCCGGATTGCCGAACACCGCCGCGCCGAGTTTTGCGCGGTCGACACCTGGCGGGCCGGTCGTGCCGGGAAAGGCTTCCTCGATTGCGGGCAACAGCGCACCCCCGGGACCTTGCAGCTGGTGAACCGCAGCATCGGCATCGAACACCGGCACGCCAAGGTCGCGCAGCATCGCCGCAACCGCCGACTTGCCCATGCCGATCGAACCGGTAAGGCCGAGGATGAAAGGTTTGTGCGCCGTCACGACGTCAGAAGGCCGCGCAATTCAGCGTCGTGCTCGCGCGGGGCAGGCCTGCCGAAAAAGTGCTCGAAGGCCGTCCGAGCCTGAATAATCAGCATTTGAAGACCATTCGCGCAATTATGGTCCCGCTGTTTGGCAGCGCGCAAAAGACCAGTTTGGAGCGGGTGATATACCATGTCGAAGACCAGCGGCTTCACATCGCCAGCGCCTAAGCCTGCGAGCGTAAGGGTGCTGTCGCCCGTATCTCCCATGCCCATTGTCGATGCGTTTATAAGTATGTCGAGGCTGGCAAGATCTCGATCTGTAATGCCGATTTCCTTGCCTGCGATATTGAGCTGATCCAGCATCGCTCGGCCAGCACCTGGGCGACGTACGGCTATGCGGAGCTCACCGATCCAGGGTAGCATGCTGGCGACTGCACTCGCAGCCTTCGCGGCCCCGCCAGCACCAATAATTCCAACATTGAACTTGCGGTTGGTATCGACGCCGAAGTTCATCATTTGACCATGATATTCGTTGATAACGCCGGCCACACCGTCGATATCAGTGTTTGCACCTAAAAGAACGCGCGATCCTGTCAGATTATCCGTGCGTGGAACAACAACGTTGATCGCACCAATATCCAGATAGCCTGGCAACAGTGCGTTGACCCTTAAGGCCGCTAGTTCCTTATGCGGCACCGT
>JANONQ010000257.1:0-1956 GCA_031420935.1 Novosphingobium sp.
CGCCAGCGCGCCGCATTCTCCTGTGCTGGTGGCCAGCGCTTCCGGGGTGACGTGGATCGCGGCGGGAACCTTGCCGCTCGCGCCCGACATCCGGCCATCGGTGACCAGCGCCACCTTATAGCCTCGGTCCTGCAACACGCCGAGCGCCGGGGTGAGCTTGTGCAGTTCGGGCATGCCATTGGCGCGCGGCCCCTGGAAACGAACGACGACCACCACATCACGGTCGAGCTCGCCGGCGGCGAAGGCGGTGTTGACCGCCTCCTGGGTATCAAACACGCGGGCGGGCGCTTCGATGGTCCAGCGCGAAGGATCGACCGCGCTGGTCTTGAAGGTGGCGCGGCCGAGGTTGCCCTGGACCAGCCGCATGCCGCCATCTGCGAGGAAGGGCGCGACCGGGGAGCGCAGCATGGCCTCGTCGCCGCTTGCCTCGGGCACGGGACGCCAGGCGAGGGCATCGCCCGCCAGCCAGGGTTCGCCGGCAGAGGCGGCGAGGCCGCCCTCGGCGATGGTCAGTATGTCGGCGTGGACGAGGCCCGCCGCGATCAGCTCGCGGATGACGAAGCCCATGCCGCCTGCCGCGTGGAAGGCGTTCACGTCGCCCTCGCCATTGGGATAGACCCGGGCGATCATCGGCACCGCGGCGGAGAGCTCGTCGAGATCCTGCCAGTCGATCAGGATCCCTGCGGCGCGCGCCATCGCCGGCAGATGGATCGCGTGGTTCGTCGAACCGCCAGTCGCTAGCAGACCGACGCAGGCGTTGACGAGCGCCTTCTCGTCGACCACCCGCGCCAGCGGCCGGGGATCAGTGCCGCCCTTGCCGATGGCCGCCAGCCGGTGGACGGCTGCGCGGGTCAGCGCCTGCCGCAGCGGTGTGTTCGGCGGAACGAAGGCGGCGCCGGGGATATGCAGCCCCATCAGCTCCATCATCATCTGGTTGGTGTTGGCGGTGCCGTAGAAGGTGCAGGTGCCGGGCGCATGATAGCTGGCGCTCTCGCTGGCGAGCAGTTCGGTGCGGCCGACTTTGCCTTCCGCATAAAGCTGGCGGACTTTCTGCTTTTCCCGGTTGCCGATCCCCGACGGCATCGGGCCGGACGGAACGAACACCGCCGGCAGATGACCGAAGCGTAGGGCGCCGATCAGCAGGCCCGGCACGATCTTGTCGCAGATGCCGAGGCAGGCGATGCCGTCGAACATCGCGTGGCTCAGGGCGACAGCGGTCGACAGCGCGATGGTATCGCGGCTGAACAGCGACAATTCCATGCCGTCCTGCCCCTGGGTGACCCCGTCGCACATCGCCGCAACCCCGCCCGCGACCTGGGCGGTGGCGCCAACTTCGCGGGCATAGAGCTTCATCTGCTCCGGATAGCGGCCATAGGGCTGATGCGCTGAAAGCATGTCATTGTAGGCGGTGACGATGGCAAGGTTGGCACTGCGCCCGCCGGCGATGCTCGCCTTGTCCTCCAGCGCGGCGGCAAAGCCATGCGCGAGGTTCGAGCAGCCGAGTGCATCGCGCCCGCCATGCCGCTCGCCCTCGCGGTCCATGAGATCGAGGTAGCGGCGACGCGAGGGGCGGGACTTCTCGATTATGCGTTCGGTGACGCGTTCGATGGCAGGGTGGAGGGTCATGTGCATCGGTTTCCGGCTGGTTCAACAAGCCCTCCCCTAGCCCCTCCCGCAGGCGGGAGGGGAATCAGGTCGCGCCTGGCCGCCAGCTTACTCCCCTCCCGCTTGCGGGAGGGGTTGGGGGAGGGCCTGTTATCACTCATGCCACGTCACCCCGCCCCGTTCGGCCAGCGCGATTGCCGCGCTCGGCCCCCAGCTGCCGGCGGTATAGGACTTGGGCACCGTCCCGTGCTCGGCCCAGCTGGCGCGGATGGCGTCGATCCAGTCCCACTGCGCCTCGACCTCGTCGCGCCGCACGAACAGCGTCTGGTCGCCTTCGATCAAATCGAGCAG
>JANONQ010000258.1:0-5088 GCA_031420935.1 Novosphingobium sp.
CCGCGTGGACGGACGCTGATCATCCCCGCAGCCACGATCAATCGGGTCGCGGGTCAGCTCGCAAACCATGGTCGCGTTCCCGTCGCCTATCTCGGCGCGGGTCTGAAGGACGTGCCGCTCGACGATGGCGGCAGCGGCGCCATGGTGATGACGCTCGATCGCGATGGCCCTGCCGCCGCAGGCGGCCTGCAGCAGGGCGACATCATCCTCTCGTGGGCGGGTAAACGCATGCCCCATGTCGGGGCGCTGCTCCATGCGCTCCGCGCAGCGCCGGTCGGGTCGACGGTGACGCTGGGTCTGCGGCGCGGCGGTTCGCCGATCGAGCTCAGCATTACGATCGGTGACAGGCCGGCGAAATGAGCGCTCTCGACCCGGCCGACGACCTCGCGGTCAGCATCCGGGTTGCCGAGCCCGAGCTTGCGACCCGCCTCGCCGCGCTCATCGAGCAGACGCCGGGGCTGCGGATCGCGAAGCCCAACGAGCCTGGCGACCTGGTCCTGAGCGTGCCGGACATCTCCGAGGGGGGAACCGCGCAGCCGCTCACCCCACGCGAGCGCGATGTGATCGCCCTTGTCGCCGAGGGACTCTCCAACAAGGAGATTGGGTTCCGGCTCGGCATCTCGCCCGACACAGCCAAATTCCATGTCGGCCGCCTGATCGACAAGCTGGACGCGACCGGACGCACCGACGCGGTCGCCCATGCCGCGCGGCGCGGGATGATCCACCTGTAGCGGAGTGTGCAACACAGACACCGGTGTCCCACATGAGATCCGTGATGGACGCGACATCCGCCGCAACGTAGGCTTAGATTCGACCGTTTGCTTACCGCGCGACCTCCAGAGTACGGAATGACCCGACGCAGCATGGCTCTTGGCAGTGTGGCCTTCTTTTCTGCGGCGCTACTGAACGCATGCCTCGAGAGCGGGCAAGCGGGCGATGGCGACGCTTGCTGGGCCGGCATCAAGCCGGTTGAGGTCGCCGAGGGCCGGGCCCATCGCGGGCCGTGGCGCATGAACGAGTCGGATTTCGACTATGTCGATGATCCCACGGTGGCCATCACCGATGACGGGCATATCGGGGTGGCATGGGCCGATCAGTCCCGCCAGGACGTGTATTTCCAGATGTACACGCCGGCCGGCCAGGCGCGCTTCCCCAAGCCGGTCAACGTGTCGTCCAACCCCGGCACCTTCTCCTGGCTGCCCAGACTGATTATCGCCGCTGATGACCATCAGCGCGTTTATGCGTTATGGCAGGAAATTGTGTTTTCCGGCGGCAGCCACGGCGGCGAGATCTTCTTTGCCCGCTCGGCCGATGGCGGGGCGACGTTCAGCGCCCCGATCAATCTCTCGAACTCCCTAGCCGGCGATGGCAAGGGACGGCTGACCGCCGAGCGCTGGGACAACGGGAGTCTCGATCTCGCCGCCGGGCCGAACGGGCACCTCTACGCCGCCTGGACCGAATATGAAGGACGCCTGTGGGTGAGCCGTTCGGCCGATGCCGGTGCCACCTTCGCCGAGGCGATCCACGTCACTGGTGACGCGAAGCGCGCGGCCCGCGCGCCTGCGCTGGAGGTGGACGGCGGCGGCGCTATCCATCTCGCCTGGAGCGTCGGCGGGCAGGCCGCCGCGGATATCCGTATCGCCACCTCGCTGGACGGCGGCCGATCATTCGGCGCCCTGCAGATCGTGGCGTCGAGCGGACATGCCGACGCCCCCAAAATCGTTGCGGACTCGCAGGGGAAGCTTCACCTCGTCTATGGCGAGAGTCCTGATGGTCCACTCCGGCAATATCGCATCCGCTACGCCCGCCGGGACGCCGGAAGCGGACGCTTCTCAGAGCCGAGGACGATCGCTGCAGCCGATGCCGGGGCGGACAGCGTGAACTTCCCGGACTTGGCCGTGGATGCGGCCAACCGGCTCTATGTCGTCTGGAAGTTGTTTCCCGACCGCCGGAAATTTTCGCGGGGCCTGGGTTTCACCGTGTCCCACGATGGCGGCCAGAGCTTCGCAGAACCGGAGATCGTTCCGGAAAGCGACGATCCGAATCTCGGCTTCAGCGGCAGCCTGCAGGGCTCTTTGATGGCGAGGCTCGCCGTCAATGCCGACGGAGCGCTGGCTGTGGTCAACAGCACGTTTGCGCCGGGTCGCTCCAGTCACGTCTGGCTGTGGCGCAGAGCTGCCGCGGCGCGCTGACCCGTCGGTTGAGACCTGCTCCTCAACCAGAAGGCTGCCTTTGGAGAGCCGGAACAACGTAAAGACCGTTCAAACTTGTCCGCGGGTTTTGCAAACAGCCTGAGATCAAGCACGGACCGAATTTTCTGAGGCAACGACCAAGGTGGACATAACCAGGATGATGCCGCCAGACTATGTCATAGGATCGCGATAGGGGCAGATCAGTTTCATCACGGGCACTACCGCTAGATTGGGCATGATGAAAAAAACCTCGTGGTCAGCATCCGGGTTGCCGAGCCCGAGCTTACGACCCGCCTCGCCGCGCTCATCGAGCAGATGGCGGAGCTGCGGATCGCGAAGCTCAACAAGCCTGGCGACCTGGTCCTGAGCGCACCGGACATCTCCAAGGGGGGAACCGAGCAGCCGCTCAGCCATCTCTAAAAGCTGAGCCTTTGGATATATCGATATCGATAGGTTTCCTTCTCCGGAAAGGCTCGGTGTGCCCTCTCGCAAACAAAGGAGGATGTCGATATCCGATTCGGGCGTGTGATCCCCCCGCGCCCGACTGCCAAATAGCATGACTGCGCAAATCTCGCCCTTTGCTGGTAAAGGCAACATTTGAACGTCACAGTTTCGCTATCGCGTTCGCGGACAGGAGTCGTGCGTTCTGTCGCATCGCCTCCAACTCGCCCGAGTTGCTCAGTAGAAGGGAACAGCGTTCGGGTGGGAGCTCATGATCGCTCAGGCCGAACTCCGGGTTCATGTAGAAAAGCAGGGCTAGGCGGCAAGGCACGTCCAGTGTCTCGCCGTCAAACTGAAACTCGTGTCTAGTGGCCTGCCGACGAACTTCGGATAAGCCGGGGTTCACAACGAGTCGTAGATTTCCGAGGGTAACCGCCTGACCAACTCACGCCGACGGCATATCGGGCATCATATTGAGTTGGTCTGCCCGAAACCTGAATTTCGGCGCGCCCGGCCCGAAGCTCGGTTCGGGCTATCCGACCCAGCTCGCCGTCATACCAGGATCGTGGCGACGCCCCATGCGATTAAGATCAGGCCCGCTCCGCGGCCAACCCATTGACCGGGCGGCACCAGCTTCTCGACCAGCACCAGAACGCTGAGCGCGGCGATCCAGACCAGGTTCATGGCTCCGCCCACGAACAACAGCGCCATCAGCATACAGCAGCATCCGACGCAAAAGCCTCCGTGCATCGCGCCGAGACGCAGCGCGCCCAGTGCATGCGGGCGCCAGTGACGCGACAGGAACACCGCAGGCGCGCGGCAATGCGATAGGCACGCGCTCTTGAGCGGGGAAAATTGATAGACGCCGGCGGCGAACAGAACGCCGCCCGAAAGCCAGCGGCTCTGAGAACCCATTCCGGAGATGATTTCGCTGCGTTCCAGCGCCAAATGGAGCCCGGCTGCGGCGATCGCAAACCCCAGCCAAATCAGGAGGTAGCCCGCAGCGAATGCGCCGGTCGGCGCAAGCTTGTCCTGGATCTGGCCCTGGGTAAGCGCGTGGCGGTGTACGCGTGCGTACAGCAGGATCGTCGGCGCCGCGCTCGGCACCATCATGGCGATCATCATCACCCACCACATGGCAATCGGGAGTGCCCAAGTGGGAAGTCCCCCTGCCGCCGGTAGCGGTGCCGCCGCCATCGCGCTCATGCCGGCGCCGGGCATGTTCGCCGCCATGTCGGTGGCTTGCTGGTGCGGGAACAGCGTGAGCCATGTCATCTCCCACGCGGTCATGCCGAGCCCTGCGCCCATCACGATGTAGAGCCAGGCAAGCGCGCACAGAGCGATCAGCCCGGCAAGCGTGATTGCGCGGTCGCGCACGATCAGGCGCTCGAATGCCCGCGCTTCGTTCATGCGGCGCGCGTCAATCCCGGACGATGCCGTGATTATTGAGATGCAACCAGGCGAACTGGCCGTAGGTGTCTTGCATCTCGACGGTGACCGGGCCCTTGGTCGTGCTCGACGCACTGCCTATCTCGGCGACCGCATATTCGAAGCCTTCCGGTTGCACGATCTGCGCGCGCGAGGGCAAGCCTGTCACCTTATGGAGGATCGGTTCGCCGACGGTTTCGACATAGTCCGGGATGAAGAGGCTGCCCGTGCGGCCGTCGATGTCGATCTTGAAGTCGATCCTGGTGAACACCGGCTCGTTCATTTTCGTGACCGTAGAGGCATAGACCGAAAACATGGTGGCGAACGGATCGGTGTCCTGGCCGGTCATGATCTTGAGCAGCGCCTCACGCTGCTTGTCATCGGCCGCCTCGTCCACAAAGGCGATCGCCTCGCCATTGCCCTCGTGGATCGCGCCCGGCCATTTGAAGATCGCCGCGATCCGCAGACCGTCAAGCTTGGTCTCGCCGTGATGGCCTTCGTCGATCTGGATGCCCGCGACGGCATGACAATGACCCTTGTCCGGCAGCCCGTTGAACTGGCAGTTGCAGCCGTATGTGCAGGTGCAATTTATCAGTGATTTTCCCGTGAACTCCCAAGGTGTCATGGAAACCTCCAGTATCAGAAATTCCTGCGAGCATAGCTTCTCAGCGTCCAGCCGGCTAGCTCGATTCGTATCTCGAACCAGTTGCTGCTGCGCAGCGTAGCGGGCGTGATAGCACTTGGATGAGCTCTTGCCCCGCTCCGCACAATGCTGGCGTTCCCGTGGCTCGTTTTGTCACCGCCATGCCCACGGAACTCCAACCTTCAATATAGTCCACTTTTCGGGGGGGGGGCAGGTCAATTGGTTTGCCGGAATTATTGCTGACCCTGGATGTCCCCGCGCTTCGTCTCTAGCGCCCAGAAGACATGGGTGATCACCCGGTGGCCGCCGCCTAGCTCTTTCATGAATACATCCGGCCGTCCGAGACCGTCAGTATCGATCGCTCGACCCCACTCAGCGGGGCTG
>JANONQ010000259.1:0-2816 GCA_031420935.1 Novosphingobium sp.
GCCAGGTCTTGAAGAACACGGCTTCGACCTCACGCTGAAACCGCGCTGGGTCGGTGTAAGTCCGCGCATCGACCACGCTTGGCGGCAGCGGATACTGGTCGATGGGGTCAGAGCTTGTCATCGCGTTCTGCTTGCATCAAAACCTCCAGCCGTGTCACGCATTCACTTGACGTTCCACGCACCAAAGATAAAAACAAATGATTGTTTTGTTTACCGCCAGAAGCAAGGATGTTCAACCATGAATGAGTGGCAGACATGAGCGGCGGTCCAGCCCGGCGCTTCGCGCAATATCAGGAGCGCTTTGAAAACATTGCGCTCAGCCGCGATAGCAATGGCGTGCTGCTGATGCGCTTTCACACCGCTGGCGGTCCATTCGTATGGAGCGCGCTGGCGCATGAGGAGCTTGGCTTTTGCTTCAGCGATGTTGGCGCGGATCGCGACAACAAGGTTGTTGTTATGACCGGTACGGGCGCGAGCTGGTGCGAGGACATCAACGCGGGCAGTTTCAAGCTTGGCACGGCGGGCGACTGGGACTTGACGTTTTACGACGGTCGCCGTTTGCTGGGCAATTTGCTCGATATCGAAGTTCCGGTGATCAGCGCAATCAACGGCCCGGCGCGCATCCACCCGGAAATTCCGGTCATGTCGGATATCGTGATCGCCAGTGATACGGCGCTTTTTCAGGACGCGCCTCACTTCATGTCGGGGATCGTGCCTGGCGACGGCGCGCATATAGTCTGGCCGCATCTGCTCGGCCCCAACCGGGGGCGCTATTTCCTGATCATGGGGCAGGAGTTGAGCGCGGCGCAGGCACTGGAATGGGGCGCGGTAAGCGAGGTCGTCTCGGCCGATAAGCTGATGGCGCGTGCGATGGAGATCGCCAGCATGATCGCCGCCAAACCGATGCTGACACGCCGCTACACCCGTGTAGCGCTAACCCAGCGCTACAAGCGCCTGATGCACGAGGGTTTGAGCCTTGGCCTTGGTCTGGAGGCGCTCGCCGCAACCGAAGCACTGCCCACCGAAGGCCGCATGAAGGACGCGCAATAACCGCCCGCCAAGAGATTAGGCGAGCCGGTCTCACAGCATATCGAAATGCTCCATGTTCGGGGCACCAGCAAAAAACGGCCCGACGAGCGCCTTGAAACGATCGAATTCGGGTGTCTTGGTGAATTCAGTGTGCGATTCCACG
Organism: Novosphingobium sp.; assembly: GCA_031420935.1. Classification (GTDB taxonomy): domain Bacteria; phylum Pseudomonadota; class Alphaproteobacteria; order Sphingomonadales; family Sphingomonadaceae; genus Novosphingobium. The sequence continues at coordinate 1,193 of JANONQ010000259.1, forward strand.
CTATCCCATTCAAGCAGCAGGATGAACTTGCCGGGATCTTCCACGCCGCGCCCGACCCGTGCCGATGAACAGCCCGCAGCGCCTTCGAGGAAGGCGGTGCCAGTGCTTGCCATTAGTGCGGCAAAATCTGCTTCCTTGCCCGGGGCGATGGGGATTTCTGCGCGTTCAACAAACATTTTCACTCTCCTTGGCTGCTCTTGAGACGCTCGACCACAAGTGCGGCGAGTTTGAATTTCTGAGGTCGTCCGGTGACCGTTAGCGGGATGTCGCCCGCATCCAGAAACAGGACATGGCGGGGAACTTTGAATCGCGCAAGGTTTGCCGCGCAGACGGCAAGAAGCTCAGCCGCATCGGGATGCTGTCCTTCGCGCGGTACGATGCAGAGACAGCCGGTTTCACCCGCCCGCGCGTCGGGCACTCCGACGACCAGCGCCTGTTCGATCTGCGGATGATCGTCGAACAACATCTCGATCTCGCGCGGCATAACCATTTCGCCGTTGCAGCGATAGGTTTCCTTGATCCGGCCCGTCAGCGTCACATAGTCATCCGCGCTCACCCGCCCGACATCGCCGGTCCGCAGCCAGCCATCGGGGATGAAAGCCGCCGCGGTCTCATCGGGCTTTTTGTAATAGCCGCGCGTGACGATGGGGCCTTTCACCACAAGTTCGCCTTCCGCATCCGGGGGCAGGTCGGCGAGTGTTTCAGGGTCGATCGTTTTGTAAACCGCCACGCGCCCACCCAGCGCAGGATCGCCCGCGACGCTTGGCGGTTTGAAGCGGCCATGGGTTGTCAGCAGCCGCGTATCGTCATCCTCCGGCACGCTCGATGTGGCTGACGCCGAGGTTTCGGTCATGCCGTAGCCCATCCGCATCTCGGCGGGGCGAAGGACTTCGCGGATGTCGCTCCAGATGCCGGGCGGATAGGCCCCGCCACTGTTGAACATCACCAGCAGATGGCTCGAATCGAAACCGCGTGTCCGCGCGACCTCGATCAGCCTGGCTGTCGCGATCGGCACCGCCACCAGTTCCGTAGTGCGGTGGCGCTCGGCAGCATCCAGCATTTCCGCCGCATCGAACACCAGATGCGGAATGATCGCTCCGCCAACGAACAGCACCGCGAGCAGGCATTCGGTATAGCCAAAAACATGATACATCGGCATCGCAAACTGCATTCGCCGCCCGTCCTCGAATGCGCCGGCGATCACCGAGGAAAAGGCGGCGCGAAGCACCATGTCGTGGGTCAGCATCACGCCTTTGGAGCGCCCGGTAGTGCCCGAGGTATACAGGATATCGCTAAGCGCGGCACCATCCGCCGCAGCCTCGCGCCGGGCAAGTTCGGCATCGCTTTCGGGCGTGGCATTGGCGATCAGCGCGTCGATCCCGGGGAGCGTGAAGACATGCCGCAATTTCGGCAATCCGGGCCTTATCCCGGCAAGATCCGCCAAATAATCATGCCCGCGGAACTCTGCCATCGTGATCAGCATCACCGTGTCAGACTGGTCGATCACATAGGCAAGCTCTTGCCCGCGCAGCATGAAATTGACCGGAATGCAAACCGCACCCGCCCGCGCAATGGCGAATTTGATCGCGGTGAATTCGGGATGGTTGGCCATATCGAGCGCGAC
>JANONQ010000260.1:0-12422 GCA_031420935.1 Novosphingobium sp.
AGTCTGGACACCCGGTTTGTCGACTTGCTTATCGAGCCCATCGTGGACGACGCTGGCGAAACGACCGGCCTGTTCGTCGGCGGCTACGATGTCACCGAGCGCAAGCGCGCCGAGCAGGCCTTGCGCGAGAGCGACTCGCGGTTTCACGCGATTACCGACTCGATCGACCAGATGATCTGGTCGGCCTTGCCCAACGGGTATCTCGACTTCTACAATCAGCGTTGGTACGACTACACCGGCGTGCCGCAACGCGCGATGGACGGCGGGGGATGGGAACACATGCTTCATCCCGACGACCGTGATCGGACCTGGGAAGTGTGGCGGCATAGCCTTGAAACCGGCGACCTTTACGAAATCGAACATCGTGTGCGCCATCGATCGGGCGATTATCGGTGGGTACTGAGCCGCGCTGTCGCGATGCGCGGCGAGGCCGGGGAGGTCGTTCGCTGGTTCGGCACCGGCACCGACATCCAGGACATCGTCGAAGCGCGCGAGATCCGCAAACGATCCGAGGAACGGCTCGAGCGCGAGGTCGCAGAGGGCACGGCTGAACGCAAGCTGCTGGCCGATGTCGTAGACAGTACCCACGCGCTCGTCATTGTGCTCGACCTGAACTATGGGGTTCTGGCAATCAGCAAGGCGAACACTGACGAGTTCGTACGCATCTACGGCATTCGTCCCGAGGTCGGCGACAACCTCCTCGATCTGTTGGCCGATCAACCCGAGCACCAGGCCGAAGTTCGCGCCGCGTGGGCGCCCGCGCTGGCCGGCGACGAATTCACCATCACCGAGGCGTTCGGCGATCCGCAACGCGCCCGCTTGCATTACGAGATTAAATTCAACACGCTGCGCGATGAGGACGGAAGCCGGATCGGCGCTTACCAGGTCGGCAGCGACGTAACCGAACGGCTGCGCGCGCAGGCGATCCTCGAAGTAAGCCAGGCGCGCCTGCGCACGATCTTCGAGACCAGCTTTCAGTATCAGGCGCTGCTCGACGCCGAGGGGATCGTGCAGGAAGTCAACGCGGCCGCCCTGAAAGGCATCGAAGCCAGCGCCGAGGATGTCGTTGGCAAGCCGTTATGGGCGACGCCGTGGTTTACCGGGACGGCCGGTATGCCCGATGCCGTCCGTGCCGGTATCGCGCATGTGGCGGCGGGCAATGATTTTCGCCAAGAGGTGATGGTCAACCTGCCCAACGGTGAGCGCACCTTCGACTTCTCGATGCGGCCCGTCCGCGACCCAAGCGGTAGGGTTGTGGCGATCGTGCCGGAGGCGATCGATATTACGGCGCGCCGCCAGGCCGAAGCCGCCCTTCGTCAATCCCAGAAGCTGGAAGCGATGGGTCAGCTGACCGGCGGCGTCGCCCATGACTTCAACAACCTGCTGACGCCGATCATCGGCGGCCTCGACATTCTGCAGCGCCGGGGATTGGGCGGCGAGCGTGAGCAACGCTTGATCGAAGGGGCGCTGCAGTCCGCCGATCGCGCCAAAACGCTGGTCCAGCGCCTCCTTTCGTTCGCCCGGCGCCAGCCGCTGCAGGCGGTGTCGGTCGATGTAGCGAGCCTTGTGACAGGCATGGCGGATTTGATCGCCAGCACAACGGGTCCTCAGATCGAGGTCGTAGTCGATGTGGCGGAGGACCTGCCGATGGCAAACGCGGATCCCAATCAGCTCGAGATGGCGATCCTCAATCTCAGCGTGAATGCGCGAGACGCGATGACGTCGGGCGGCACCCTTCGAATTTCGGCGGCAGCCGAAACTGTCGAACCGGGACATCGGACCGCGCTGGTGCCGGGTTCCTATATCCGGCTGTCGGTCGCCGATACCGGCGCGGGCATGGATGAGGCAACCCTGGCGAAGGCGATCGAGCCGTTCTTTTCCACCAAGGGCGTCGGCAAGGGTACGGGCTTGGGCCTCTCGATGGCGCACGGACTGGCGGCGCAGCTGGGCGGAGCGCTCAACATTTCAAGCCAGCCTGGGCGCGGCACCGACGTCGAGGTTTGGCTGCCGGTTAACGCCGGCTCCCTTCCAGTCCCTGAACATGACCTGCCCACGGGGGGTCCCAAGCTCGTCGGAACGGCGTTACTGGTTGACGATGAACATCTGGTGCGGATGAGCACCGCGGACATGCTGATCGACCTGGGATTCGCCGTTGTTGAAGCCGCGTCGGCTGAGGAGGCGCTCGCCGCCATTGACCGGGGCGTCCATTTCGATCTGCTTGTTACCGACCACCTGATGCCGGGCATGACAGGGGTCGATCTCGCTGGCATGGTTCAAACGCGGCGGCCCGGCCTACCCGTATTGCTTGTATCCGGATTTGCGGAAGCGGAAGGCGTTGACGCCGCCATGCCACGCCTTATCAAGCCATTCCGCCAAGTAGAACTCGCAGCCAGGCTGATAGGCCTGATGGCGGAAAAAGCTTAGTCGGGCAATGTCAGGGATCCGCCCAAAATTACATCGTGGACGGGCTCCTGGATTTAGTATCTATCTAGACGCAGGCTTCAGTTGGAAGGATTCCTATGGCCATTCTTCCTGACGCGCAGGCTGTAAGCCGGTTTGAGACAGCCGAAATCGCGGAAATCCATACGCTTGCAGATCCCACTTCAGTTGCCGAAGAGAGCGCTCTTATCGCGTGGGTCGGCGCTGTTTGCGGTGGCGAAATCGTGCGTTTTGTCAAAGCTTCAGGGGGTAATCGTCGCCAGTCCTGGGCAGTCGATGTGCGTTTGCCAGGCGGTGTGATCAGGCAACTGTTTCTGCGCCATGATCCGCGGGGCGATATCGCAGGTATTGAACCCTACACCATCACGCGCGAGGCGGAAATATATCGCGCCATTGCCCATATTGACATCAAAGCGCCCCGCTACGTTGCGGAGAACGCATCGCTGAGGGCTGTCCTTACCGACCGCGCCGAAGGCATTGCAGAGTTTCGTCATCTCCGGGATCCGGTGACCAAGCAGGCGATCGCACATGAATTTATCGACAATATAGCGACACTCCACAGGACGGATGCGCGTGCGACCGAGCTGGACGGCGGCGCACGGGGGCGCATTGCGGATTATGTCATCCGCGAAGTTTCTCTTTGGAAGACCATGTATGAGGAGGTCGGCAAGGTTGATCCCTTGATCGATTTTGCATTCGCCTGGCTGGAAGCCAACATGCCCGATCCGGATGGCAATCCTGTGATCGTTCATGGGGATGCAGGCCCCGGTAACTTCATGTTTCACGAGGGCCATCTCACGGCCCTGATTGATTGGGAGTTTTGTCATATCGGGGACCCGATGGAGGACATCGCCTGGTTCTCGATGCGCTGCGTGATGGAACCAGTACCGGATTTCAAAGCTGCGCTCCGCCATTACGAGGAGGCTGTTGGCGACTCGATTGATAGAGCGCGTCTCCTCTACCATCGCGTCCTCGTCTCCGCCCGGGTTTGCGTGATCCGGCATCGCAATTTTGCGGGAGAGCCCGCCCATGCGATTGTCTCGCGAGGGCTTAACCGCAGGCTTCTGGTCGAGGCACTCAGCGTGGCAAGTGGCTCGCCGGTTTCGACGCCAATCCCGGCGGCCTCTCAAGCAACCGATCACGAGTGGCTTTACGATCGCGTTATTACACAGCTCGGCGATATCGTGATCCCGCGCAGCGCCGATAAGCAGGTAATTTCTGTCGTGAAGAACAGTGCTAAGGTTGTAAAGTATTTAAAGGCGTTAGACCGGTACGGCAAGGCCATCGATATTGCGCGCGCCGAGGCGCTGGCTGCCCTGCTAGGCGCCGGCACGATGGCCGACGTTCCCTTCGAGCAAGCTCTTGCCTATTTTGCGCAGGATAGTCTGTGGGAAGCCCAGCTCAGTGCCGAAGCATCGGGCAGTATCGATAGCCGCCACTATGATCAATTCTGAGGACACCATGCGACAGATTACCCCTGCTGATGATAATTTCCATTTTGCCCAGATGGGCGCCCGCTGGTGGATGACTGAAACCAGCTGGTTTTCCTTCTGCGCTCCCGAGCGCAAGCTCGGCGGTTGGCTGTATACAATGGTCCGTCCCAACATCGGCACCGTCGCGGGTGGTGCATGGGTATGGGACGATAGCGCACACTTGCCTTGGGAAGTGCTCTATTCGCGCAATTTGACAGCGTTACGCATTCCAGAGAATCCCAACCTTAATGACATTGTTTTCCCCACTGGCACCGCAATTCGCACGATAATACCGCTTACAAGCTACCAGCTGGGCTATGCTGACGAGGATCGTTTTAGCGTGGACCTCCGCTTCGACGCTGTGATGGAGCCGCGCCCGTTGCGAAAACCGGGATCGGCATTTGGCGATCTCACGCACTTTGACCAATTCGGCCGGGTAACCGGCGAGCTTAACCTCCACGGCGAGAAGATCCCGATTGACTGCTATGCAATGCGCGATCGGAGTTGGGGACCGCGGCCCGAGCACCGACCGCGAAAAAGCGCATATGTTACCGGCATCGCGTCCGACAAACACAGTTTTCTCGCCGTTACCAAAGCGGGGGATCATAGTGACGAGATCGCGTACGGTTTCCTGATCCGCGACGGTCAGATTGGCGATATCGTTTCGGGGCGTCGCAGTGTTAAGCGCGACCCCATTGAAGGCTGGGTTACAGACATCGTCATCGACGCAGTCGATGAACATGGCCGCAAGCTGCGCGCCGAAGGTCGCCGCCTCAGCGGCATCACACTTATCCGCCACAGCTTCATCGATAATAATGGACTGATATCATGGTCAATCGATGGCCAGAGTGGCCACGGCGAAGACCAGGACATGTGGCCTGTCCATGACTGGGCCGATTATCGCCGGGCGGTCAGAGAGGGAAGCTGACATGGGAGGGATAGTCGGTATCGACGTGGGCGGTACCTTCACTGACCTCTATTTTTCGCATGACGGCGTCAGCGTGGATCGCGTTCTCAAGGTGCCGTCCACTCCGGACGACCCGTCGCGGGGCCTTGTCGATGCGCTTGCCGCGGGGGGCATAGACCCTGAAGCGCTCGACCTGATCCTTCATGGTACGACCATCGCGACCAATGCGGTGATCGAGCGCAAAGGCGCCCGGTGTGCTCTTATCACCACGCGCGGCTTTCGCGACATTCTCGAACTTGGCCGGCGAGATCGGCCGCGGGTATATGGACTGACCGGAGTCCACCGGCCGCTCATCCCTCGTGAGCAGCGATGGGAGGTTACCGAACGCCTTGATCACAAGGGCGTCGTCCTCACACCGCTTGATGAAGCGGAAGTCCGCGCCCTTGCCGAGATACTCGCAGGCCAGAATGTCGAGGCCGTTATCGTATCATTCCTGCACAGCTATGCGAATCCTGCGCATGAAAGGCAGGTGGCCGCCATCTTACGCCAAACCAAAGCTGATTGGCATATCACCATATCCAGTGACGTCGTACGTGAATATTATGAGTTCGAGCGGACTAGCACAGCGGTCGTCCAAGGTTACCTGCAGCCGCTTGTCGCGCGCTATGCTTCCAATCTTGCAGCAAAGTTAGCCGAAAAGAAATACACAGCACAGACTTTGGTGATGCAATCCAACGGTGGGCTTATTCCGTTGAGCCAGATCTCCAACCGTGCCGCCAATATTGTGCGATCCGGTCCCGCCGCCGGGGTGATGGCAGCTGCGCGGCTCGCGGTGGAAGCGGGTTTTGACAAAATCATTACCGGTGACATGGGTGGTACCAGTTACGACGTTGCAGTCGTGGTCGATGGTGTGCCGCGTGTCGCCGACACTACGGAACTCGACTTCCGTATTCCGCTGCGACTTCCCATGATCGACGTTCACACTATCGGGGCAGGCGGAGGCTCGATCGCCTGGATTGATCGCGGTGGCATGCTTCAGGTTGGTCCGCGTAGCGCCGGGGCAGTTCCCGGTCCGGTATGCTTCGGACGTGGAGGCACTCAGCCGACTGTTACCGACGCTAATGCTGTTCTCGCCCGGATCAATCCCGATCGCCCGATCGGCCTTACCAACATCGATCGACTCGATACCGATGCCGCGAGGCGAGCGCTTGAAAATGTCGGCAGCCAGATCGGGTTGGGGATTGAGCAAACCGCTCTCGCAATCCTCACCATCGTCAACCAGCGTATGGCTGGACGCACCCGTCTGCTGTCTGTTGAGCAGGGGCATGACCCGCGCGACTTTGCGCTTGTCGTATTCGGTGGGGCAGGGCCGCTCCATGGCGCCGCGATCATGCGTGAGGTTGGAATCAGAACAATGCTGCTTCCTCCTTATCCCGGTGTTCAGTGCGCGCTCGGATGCGCGATGGCAGATGTACAGTATGACCTTACGCTCACTGTCGAACGGCGGGCGTCTGAATCAGACATAGCTTGGGTTTCCGATGCCCTCCAAACTCAGAGAGTGATGGGCGAGGCGCAGCTTGCGGAAAGTGAGGTGCGTATTGATCGCACGGTGATTTCCCATGTCGCTGAGATGTCTTATGCAGGTCAGATTCACGCTCTGCGGGTGCCGATCGAGGCCAATTGGAGCCTCGACCGTATGGTCAAAGCGTTTCACGATGTATATCGTCTCGAATACGGCAACACACTTGGGGACATCCCGGTCGTGATTGTCAGCCTCAAGACGTCCGTTCGTGGTGAGCGAACGCGTCCGATGCGCCCGCCGGCAGCTATCATGACCAAGGCGGCCCCTGTCCCTGCCACCAGGCGTGATATCTGGTTCGATGGGTGGGTGAGCACGCCCATCTATGATCGCGCTACACTATTCCCCGGCCAGCGATTTTCCGGCCCGGCGATAGTGGAACAGGCTGACACTACCGCCGTAATCGAACCTGGAATGGTCGCGCGGGTGGACGGTTTTGCCAACATACTGGTGGAGATGCAGCCTTGATCGACCCAGTAACCCTCGCTGTGGTGCGCGGCGCCCTTGAGCAGATCGCCGATGAGATGGATCTGCATCTTATTCGCGCCGCAATCTCTCCGATTATTTCGGAGACCAATGATTGCGCCCACGGCCTCTATGACGCCGAGACGGGAGAGACGATCGCCCAGGGATCATTCGGCTTGCCGCTGTTTTTGGCAAGCATGCAATGGACCGTCCAGCGTGTCATCGCTGTCGCCAAGGCCGATGGGGGTTTTAAGGATGGCGACCTGTGGATTCTCAATGATCCTTATATCAGCGGTACGCATTTGAACGATGTTGTATTGGTCAAGCCAGTGTTTTTTGACGGCCGCCTGTTCGGCCTGTTTGCGAACACTGGGCACTGGATGGACATGGGGGGAAGTGTGCCCGGCGGCTGGGCGCCATCGGCCACTGAAATTCATCAGGAAGGCATTATCATCCCGCCGGTTAAGCTGTTTAGTGCCGGTCAATACAACGATGCTCTAATCCGATTGGTCACCGCGAACGTCCGTCTACCTGAACAGCTGGAGGGCGATCTCGCGGCGATGATCAATGTATTTGAGGTGGGCCGCCGGGGACTGGAAGCGCTTATCACCAAATATGGTGAGGACATGCTGCGCGCCTGCATCCGCGAAATGCTCGACCGCTCCGAAACCGAGATGCGTTCCTACATTGCCGAAATCCCCGACGGCACTTACCGGATGGAAGACTGGTTCGATAATGATGGTGTGGACGATACGCCGCTAAAAGTCGCTCTCGCGATTACGATATCGGGCAGTGACCTGCTGTTTGATTTCACCGGGACCGCTGCCTCGGCACGGGGCCCTATGAACATCTCCGACAGCACTACCATGTCGATGTGCCTGGTGGCCCTCAAGCATATATTTCCGGAGGTCCCCGTAAATGGCGGGGCTTTCCGCCCGGCACGTTTCCACATCCCTACACCCAGCATCCTCGCCGCCGCCTATCCTTCTCCAGTCGGCGGCACTACCGACGTGACGCAGCGGGTCGTAGACGTGGTGTTTGGCGCACTCGCACAAGCGATTCCCGATCTTGTCCCTGCTGCTCCCTTTGGAACCACCGGGGTCGCCACCTTTTCAGGCCGCCGCCCAGACTCTGGCGGCTATTTCGTCGCGGTCTACCCTTATCCCGGCGGCTATGGCGCGAGCCGTGCCTCAGATGGCTTGGTAAATGGCACTCCGCCATCTTCGATGGCCAAATTCATGTCCATTGAAATGTCCGAACATCGCTATCCATTACGGTTCGAGTATCACGCGATCCGGGAGGACTCCGGCGGCGCTGGAATGCATCGTGGCGGCTGCGGTACTGCCTACGGCATCACCGCACTTGCTGATTGTGTCGCCTCGGTTCTCGGTGACCGTGTGGATCATGTCCCCTTCGGCATTCAGGGTGGAGGGCCGGCCGCTCCCAATAAGGTTCGTCTAGTCAGCAATGGCGCGGAATGGGAACCACCTCTGCGTAGCAAAATCGAACGGGTTTCGCTTAAAGCGGGTGATGGGCTCAGGTTGGCGTCGCCGGGCGGCGGGGGCTTCGGTAATCCTAAAACACGTGACATAGCGGCTATCGAAGAAGACCTCAACGCAGGGCTCATTAGCCGTCAAACAGCCGAAATGATTTATGGTGTTGCCGTTGCGTCGGTCGTGTCCTCTGGTGACCGCCCATCATATACACTTGAACCGATCCGTAATACCTAGCCCGGTATGGGGCGACTTGCTACGCGGTTGGGGTTTCTGGAGCGATGGAGCTGGCACGCCGGGTAAGTGATATGATTGCGACCAACGCCCGGGAAACCGAACGTCGCCGATTGGAGCGACCCTTTGCAGGGTTGTGACGCGCCAAAAAATGAGTTGGGCCTCAATCTTCATCGCCGACAAGGTTGCTCACCTCCGCGCCATCGTCGAGCCTGCGTCCGACGAGTTGCGGTATAAGCGCGTGGCTCGATTCGTCGAGGAATCCGCGGGTGCTATCAATCCGTCGGCTGCGCCGAGTAAGTGTAAGCCACGCCCAACTGGACCGCCACGATTGATGGTTCTCGCGGCGTAAGATCGCATGGCCCGCCAACTCCCGACTGTTGTGCTGTCCTCCTGAAGACCGATTCATAGCAGCCGGCGCGACAGGTAATGACTGACTACGTGCATCGGCATAGACCTGACCCGCCACGGCCGAGCAGTCCTTACTGCAACTTGTTGGGCCGCGTACAGACGGTGCCATCCTCCGGATGCGGGCGCGGCGTAAGGCTGATAGTCTGCGGTCCACTTTGCCGTCGAGCGGCTGGTACGCAGCGAGCCGCAGGTAGCCATCGTCGCGTGCAGCCTTCGCCGAGATTAGCACATCGCCGCGCTGAATGTTTATGATCGGTTTGGTGAGGTCGACCGGTCCGATTTCAATTCACCATTCCGGACCGGCGGCCGTGGCATTGGTCAGATCGTCCGGGGGAGCGACCCGCTCTGCAAAGCCGCACCATGGCTGGCCCCTTATACCAAAGTCCGGTAGTGTCTCAGTTTGAAAATTGACGCCTTGGCTGTCGTATCCGGCCGGCCGGTCCTGTATAGAGCCGCCATGCCAAAAGGACCACAGCGTCCATCCTATTCGTGGTCGCCCCTCAGGTCAAAGAATTCAGTGGCCGGAACGTTTTTTCGCATTATGGAACAATCTCAATTTGCGGAGCACTTGCGCAATCTGAAGACGGGCGAATCTGGACGAAGGAGTCGAGGCGCGGCTTCGCATCCACTGGGCCGGGAACTTTCCCCAAGCCCCGTATCCATGCTGGCAGGGCCGATGAACGTCGCTTCCAAAAAGGGGTAAAGATCAGTGGGAGTATTGGACGGCAAAGTCGTACTGGTAACGGGCGCCGCCAACGGGATCGGCCGTGAATGCGCCCTGTTGGCTGCCGCCGAAGGCGCGTCGGTCGTCGTGAACGACTTGGGCGCCACGGTTACTGGCGCTCCCGACGAAACCGCCCCGAGTGCCGCGCATACCGTCGCCGATATTCTTGCCGTGGGCGGCAAGGCCGTGGCTAACAACGATTCCGTGGCTGACTACGACGCGGTGGCCGGAATGGTTGAACAGGCGGTCCAGAGTTTCGGCCGCCTCGACGCGGTTATCAACCCGGCCGGTTTCCTTCGTGACGGCATGTTCCACAAGATGACGCCCGAGAACTGGGATGCGGTCGTCAATGTCCACCTGCGGGGCGCCTTCAACATCTCACGCGCGGCGATCAACTTGTTCCGCGAGCAGAATGGCGGCGCCTTCGTCCACTTCGCATCAACGACCGGTCTTATCGGCAATCTGGCCCAGGCAAATTATGCCGCCGCCAAGCTTGGCGTGGTCGGGCTGTCACGCAGCATCGCAATGGAAGGCGCGCGCGCCAACGTACGATCCAACGTGATCGCGCCGTTCGCCTGGACGCGCATGACTGCTACCATCCCGGTAGTGGACGAAGCCTCCGCCCAACGGGTCGAGCGGTTCCGGACCGGCATGCGATCCGATCAGGTTGCGCGCTTCGCAGTGGCGCTGTGCGCAGATGGCGCCAGCACGGTTTCGGGCCAGATTTTTGCAGTGCGCGGCAACGAGATCGTCTTGTTCGACCAACCGCGACCCGTGAGTTCGGTGACCCAGCCATCGGGCTGGAGCCCCGCAAGTATTATCGAACATGCGCTGCCTGCGCTGGGTTCCAAATTTACCGACCTTCGACCGTCGGCAGATACGTTTCCCTACGATCCCGTCTGACGCGCACGACCCCCAGGATCCACTGCGCGGTAAACCCTTCATCGACCGCCAGGGTCGCCCCGGTCACGTAAGTCGCCATGTCCGATGACAGGAACAGGATTGCGTCGGCGATCTCTTTGGTCTCGCCCATGCGCCGTTGCGGGATGAGGTTCGAAGCCAGGTACGATCTGGGCCTGCCCGACGATCGTCACCAGAACGTTGATCGGGCCGAGTCTCAGGAACTCTCGCGAGCACTGCTCTGCTGCATCGGTACGACGCCGGTTGCCGCCCGCTTGACGATTTTCCTGGCCCCCCAAGCGAACAGGCGGGTCATCGCCCAATAATACATCATCGGGAGCGGGAACGGCACGACCAGCTTCCCGCTGTCGGCGTCTTTCAGATAATTGTTCGCCTCGGGCCAGACGGTCGTTGCCAGGGTTCGCTGCAACCAGGTGTTGAAGCGCCGATGCGCCCCTTCGTACGTATCGAGCGCGGTGATCCTGAAACGGCGCATGAGCCGCAGCGTTCGGACGATAAACCGGGCTTGGGTTTCCAGGTTGAACACGATCTGGCCCATGTTCGTGTTGGGTCCATAGATCATGTAGAAATTGGGAAAGCCGGGAACGGTCATGCCGAGGAAGGCTTCGGGTCCTTTGCGCTCGCGCCAATAATCGTGGATCGACTGGCCGCCGGTTCCAACCACGTCGATCTCCCCGAGGAACTCGGCGACGCGGTATCCGGTCGCCAGGACGATCGCATCGACCTGAAAACGGTGGTGGCGACCGGTCGCGATATTGATCGCACACGCGCTGCTTTCGACAAGAGTGAGTCTCTCTTGGTTACCGCATTAGACGTGACCGATGAGAGCCAGATCAAGCGGGCGGTCGCCGAAGCGCTTGAAAGGTTCGATACTATCGACGTGCTCGTCAACAACGCGGGCTATGGGCACCTCGGCTTTTTCGAGGAGACCACCCGAGCGGACGCCGAGGCTCAGTTTGCGACTAACGTGCACGGCGTATTCAATGTCACCCGCGCGGTCTTGCCAACTATGCGGCGCCAGCGCGACGGCCGAATCTTCAACATCTCGTCAATCGGTGGAGTACGGGGCGGTTCCGGCTACGCTCTTTACGCGGCGAGTAAATTCGCTCTGGAAGGTTTCTCCGAAGCTCTGGCGGCCGAAGTCGCGTGCTTTGGGATTCGCGTCACGATCGTGCAACCCGGCTATTTCCGCACCGACTTCCTTACTCCGGAATCAATCCGCTCTGGTGAGGCATCGATCGAAGACTATGCCGAAGTGTCATCCGCGATGCGCGAGGTGTATACAAGCTATAACCATCAACAGCTGGGCGACCCTTCAAAGCTTGCTGACGCGATCGTGCGGCTTGCAGGCGAGGCTGCGCCGCCGCTGCGATACGCCGCCGGACGCGATGCGTATGATATAGTTGTTGAAAAGGCTGCTGAATTAGACGCAGGTGTGGAGCAGTGGCGTGACCTGTCACTGTCGACCGACGGCACTTTCTAACCGACGGCTGTCCACGCGCTGACGAGAGTACCTCTCACCTCCGCCATCCCCAGCTACCGCTCGTCGGGGGGGGGGGCGGACGCAGCACGATAACCCTCGTGCCCTTGCCGAAGCCCTTCTCGTGACTATAAGCTGATCATCTATTTCGGAGGCACCGCTATGACGAAGACAGCTATCTGCTCGGTCGGGCTTGCGGCATGATCACCATCTATCACCTCGGCGTTTCCCAATCCGATCGCATCGTGTGGTTGATGGAAGAGCTGGGCTTGCCGTACCAGCTTGAGTGGTTCGATC
>JANONQ010000261.1:0-6894 GCA_031420935.1 Novosphingobium sp.
GCGCCTCCCAGCGCGAGGCGGATGACGCACAGCAGGCCGAAAGCGGCCCCGGCAAAAGCGATCAGATTGAGCGCGGCGACGCAGGCGAATTTATTGGCCGGGGTGTGGACGTAATCCTCCAGCATCACCTGCATGCCAAGCCGCGCGTGCCAGAAGGTCGAGACGATCAGCAGCGCCATGGCGGCGGCCGGCAGCGGCTTGGCGATCCATTCGCGCACCGCGCCGTAGCCCAGGTTCGGCAGCATCAGCAGCGAGGCGATAAACCACAGCACCAGCAGCAGATTGCCAATCGCGGTGAACCGCTGGAGCAACCAGTGGTGTGAGCCGCTATGCGCTGAGCCGAGCCCGCGCACCTTCCCGATCGAGGTTCCTTCACCCATCTGAAATGCTCCTAAGCCAGCAGCAGCGCCGCCCAGAAGGCAGCGGTGAGAAGAATGCCGATAATCGGTGTCAGCACCGACCACAGCGCGTTGGCCCCAAGTTCGTAGCCCGCGCCGATATCGAGCACGAGATGGCGGATGCCGGATGCCATATGGTTGAAGAACGCCCAGCTGATCCCGATCAGCACGAGCTTGCCGTACCAGGCGGAGGCATGGGTGCTGAACGCGGCATAGCTTTCCGCCCCGCCCGCCAGCGCGCCGAGCCACCACAGCAGCATGCCGAGGCCGGCGACTGCCAGACCGTTGCCGCTGAGTCGGTGGAGGATAGAGACCAGCATCGCCGGACCCCACCGCCAGTGCAGCCGGAAGCCGTCTGTCAAATGCGGCGATAGCGGTCGATTGGCGCCAGCCATGCGGAGGTTCCCCTTGAAAAATACGCAGCCAGGACAGGCCGCACAAGCCCTTCCCTTAGCCAAATCAGCCGGACGCGCAAGGTCGTGCGCAGATGGCCTTGGCGGCAGAGGCCTGCCTGCCTATGGATCGGCAATGGCCCAAAGCTGGAAGATCACTGTCCTCGCCCCGCGCGCACGCATTGAGGAGGCATTGCTGGCCCACGAAGATGCGCTCGACTGGGATCACGACATCGTCCTCGGCGGTAGCGAAGTCGCCGAGGATTGCCCCAGTGACTGGCGGCTGGAGGCTTGGATGCAGCGCAAACCAAGCAGAGCGGACCAAGCAGCGGTTGCTGGGCTATTCGGCGATAATCCGCCGGAATTGACGCTTGAACTGCTGGCCGACATCGATTGGGTGACTCACAGTCAGCAGGGCCTGGAGCCGATCCGCGCCGGGCGCTTCCACGTCCGGACCGCCGATCATTCGCCGCTGGGCGAACCCGGCATTACCGACTTCCTGATCCCGGCGAGCCAGGCATTCGGCACCGGCCAGCATGCCACGACCGCCGGCTGCCTCGCCATGCTGAGCGCAATTAAGCAGCAGGGCACGGTGGTGCGCAACCTTGCCGATATCGGCACTGGCACCGGCCTGCTCGCCTTTGCCGCGCATGATCTGTGGCCGCGCGCGCTGGCCACCGCGAGCGATATCGATGCGGTGTGTGTCGGCGTGGTCGCGGAGAACGCCCGGCTCAACGCCGTGGCGCTGGGCGCACGGCCAGGCGAGCTGGCCATGCTGGTGGCCGCCGGCATGGCGCACCCGCTGCTAGAGGCGCGCGGGCCATACGATCTGATCATCGCCAACATCCTTGCCGGCCCGCTGATCGCGCTCGCCCCGGACTTCGCCCGCGCGCTGGTGCCGGGGGGGAGTTTGTTGCTGGCGGGGCTGCTGGAGACGCAGGAGGCGCAGGTTCGGCGCGCTTGCCGGCAATCCGGGCTGCGGCTGGCGCGGCGGCTGGTCCTGGGCGACTGGTCGATCCTGTGGCTGAGGAAGCGGCTGAGCATGGCGCTGCGGGCGTCCGCGCGGTGAAGCGCCGGCTGGCGCGCGGATTGATCGCGGGGATTGCGCTGGCGCTCGCCTTCTACCCGTTGTCGGGCTGGATCGGCTCGTCGCTGCCGCGCGAAGCCAACCACACCGCGCCGCAACCCCGGCCCGACGATGTAACGATCCTGGTCGAGACCAACGGCGTCCACACCGCGCTGGTGGTGCCGCTGGTCAGTGCCGACAAGGACTGGCGCACGGACTTTCCGGTCGGCGACATCGCCGCCAGCGCCCTGCCCTACAGCCACCTCTCGATCAGCTGGGGCGACAAGCGCGTGTTTCTCGAGACCGAAACCTGGGGCGACCTGCGCCCGGCGACCGTCGCGCATCTGCTGTTTGGCAGCGGCGAGGGGTTGCTCCACATCGCGCATTACCTCCAGCCGCAACCAGCCGAGACCATGCGCCCGGTGCGGCTTTCGCGCGCGCAATACCGGAAGGTCGTCCAGCGCGTCGAGGCCTTGATCCCGCCAGCGCCGCGCCGGACCTATCCCGGCTATGAGGCGCATGACGTATTCTACGATGCGCGCGGCGCCTATACACTGATCGAAAACTGCAACGCCTGGATCGGCGACACCCTCGCCGCCGCCGGCCTGCCGATGGGCCGCTGGACGCCGTTTGCCGGTGGGGTGATGAAATGGGTGCCGAAGCCAGTGCCTCAGCACTCAGGCGCCAATCACCGCAACGCTGAGCACCTCAATGGCATCATCCGTCCCGGCGAAGGCCAGAAAATCGCCCGGCTCGGCCCGCAACAGCGCCCTGCTGAGGGGAGCTGAAAAACTTACCAGCCCCCGGGCGGGATCGGCTTCGTCATCCCCGACAATGCTCAGACTGCGCTGCTTTCCGCCCAGCAAAAAGCAAACCTGCGTGCCGATCGCCACCGATTTGCCGGTCGGCACCGGGACCAGTTCCGCGGTTATCTCCCGGGTCTGCCAGTAGCGCAGATCGCGCTTGGCCGCCTGGATGCTGCTTTCCTCGGAGAGCGTCGCCAGCCGGGCTTCGAACTCGGCCACGCGCTGGTGAAGCAAAGCGAGCCCGCGCGCCGTGACCAGATTAGGGCCGGGCGGAATGGGGATTTCGAACTTGGGTTCGAGATGCTCTTCATCGCTGTCCCGGCGAAATGCGACGCTCATGGATGGTCCCTTTCTGCATTAACCCGCCGCCCGCACAATCTCCGCCCAAGCCGCCTCGTCGATCACCGCTACCCCCAGCTTTTCCGCCTGCTTGAGCTTGGATCCCGCCCCCGGCCCGGCGACAACCAGATCGGTCTTGGCGCTGACCGAGCCCGCCGAGCGCGCGCCCAGCGCTTCGGCCTGGGCCTTGGCCTCATCGCGGCTCATGGTCTCCAGCTTGCCGGTGAACACCACGGTCTTGCCGGCGACCGGGCTTTCGCGCGTCTCGACGATCTAGGGCGGCGGGGTGACGTCGGTGAGGAGATCGTCCCACACTTCGCGATTATGCGGCTCATGGAAGAAATCGCCGAGCGCCTCGACGACGGCTGGGCCGATGCCGTCGATGGCGGTGAGCTCGGCTTTGGACTCTTCATCGGCCAGTTCCGCCACCTCCCTGAGCTTCGGCAACGTCCCGAACCGCCTCAGCAAATCCCGCGCCGTCACCGCGCCGACGTGCCGTATCCCCAGCCCGAACAACAGCCGCGCGGCATCGGGCGAGCGCTTGTTTTCCACCGCTGCCAACAGATTATCCACAGACTTGTCCTTCCACCCCTCGCGGGTGAGGATTTCGCAGCGGCGCTGGCGAAGGCGGAAGACATCCGCCGGGCTTTCCAGCCAGCCTTCGCCAAAAAACTCGGCAATGGTCTTCTCGCCCAGCCCCTCGATATCGAGCGCTCCGCGGCTGACGAAGTGGCGCAGGCGCTCGGTGCGCTGGGCCGGGCAGATCAGCCCGCCGGTGCAGCGGACATCGACTTCGCCCTCCTCCGCCACCGCCTCGCTGCCGCACTCCGGGCAGTGATCGGGGAACGCATAAGGGGCGCGCGCCTCCTCGCGGGTAAGGTTGTCGACCACCTGCGGAATGACGTCGCCCGCGCGCTGAAGGATGATACGGTCGCCCACGCGCACCCCCAGCCGCCCAATCTCATCGCGGTTGTGCAGCGTGACATTGGTGACGGTGACCCCGCCGACCAGCACCGGTTTCAGCCTGCCGACCGGCGTCAGCTTGCCCGTCCGCCCGACCTGAATGTCGATCGCCTCAATCGTCGTTTCCGCCTGCTCGGCGGCAAACTTATGCGCCAGCCCCCAGCGCGGCGCCTTGGCGACGAAGCCGAGCCGCTGCTGCCAGTCGAGCCGGTCAACCTTGTAGACCACGCCGTCGATGTCATAGGGCAGGTCTGGCCGGCGCTCGCGAATATGCCGGTAATGGCTGAGCATGGCGTCGAGCCCGGCGCAGCGGGTGAGCAGCGGCGAGACCGGCACCCCCCAGCCGGCGATGGCCTGCATGGCGTCGAACTGCGTGGTGCCGGGTACGTCGCTGGCCGCACCCCAGCCATGGGCGAGGAAGCGCAAGTTTCGGCCTGCTGTTATTTCGGCATTTTTCTGACGCAATGAACCAGCTGCTGCATTGCGCGGGTTGGCGAATTGCCGGGCCTTGGAAAGCTCGAATTCTTCACCTTTGGACTGTGCGAGCGCACGTGAAATTGCAAGCAGTCGACCGTTAAGTTCGGTGAAGTCTAATTTCGACATATAGACCTCGCCGCGAATTTCAAAAACGGCGGGACCATTCCATTCCCCCTCCCGCTTGCGGGAGGGGTCAGGGGAGGGCTTGTCTTCAGCCCCTGAACCAACAGGCCCTCCCCCAGCCCCTCCCGCAAGCGGGAGGGGAGAAAGCTGCTGCGGGATATCGGCGATATGCGCGACATTGGCCGTCACATCTTCGCCCACCTGCCCATCGCCGCGCGTGGCGGCCCGCACCAGCCGGCCGTATTCGTAGCGCAGCGAGCAAGACAGCCCGTCGATCTTGTCCTCCGCCGTCATGACAACTTCGGTTTCGTCGGCAAGGTTGAGAAACCGCCGCACGCGCGCGACAAATTCCGCCACTTCCTCGCCGGAAAAGGCATTGTCGAGGCTTGCCATGCGGACTTCATGCGGCACTTTAGCGAGCGGTGATGCGGCGACCGCATGCCCGACCTTGCGGCTCGGACTGTCGGCGCGAACCAGCTGCGGGAATTCCGTCTCCAACTCGGCATTGCGGCGGACGAGCGCGTCATAATCGGCGTCGGCAATCTCCGGCGTATCCTCGGCGTGATACAGCCGGTCATGCCGCGCGATCGCCTTGGCCAGGCGCATCAACTCATTTGCGGCTTCGGCTTCGGTCACGTCACACCCCTTCCATCAACCGGTCCGCCTGCGCCCGCGCCTCCGCCGTTATCTCCGCGCCTGACAACATTCGCGCGATCTCTTCCTGCCGCCCTGCGGCATCCAGCAGCGCTACCGAAGTCCGCGTCACCGTGCCCTCGCTCGATTTGGCGATGACATAATGCGTCACGCCCCTGGCCGCGACCTGCGGGCTATGCGTAACCGCCAGCAATTGCCCGCCACTCGCCAGCCGCGCCAGCCGCTCGCCGATCGCGCTCGCCACCGCGCCGCCGACGCCGCGGTCGATTTCGTCGAAAATGATCGTCGCCGCCCCGCCCTCCTCGGCCAGCGCCACTTTCAGCGCGAGGATGAAGCGCGAGAGTTCGCCGCCGCTGGCGATCTTGTTCAAGGGTGCAAAAGCGGCGCCGGGGTTGGTGGCGATGAGGAATTCGGCCGCGTCCATGCCCTGCGGCCCCCAGCGCTCCTCCGGCAGGCGGGTGATGGCGGTGCGAAACCGCGCGGCGTCGAGCTTCAGCGGCGCGAGCTCGCCCGCGACGGCCTTGTCCAGCCGCACCGCTGCCTCGACCCGCGCGGCCGAGAGCAATTCCGCCCGCGCCCGATATTCCAGCCCGGTATCATGTGCGGCCCGCTCGAGCCCTGACAATTCCGCCTCGCCGCTTTCAATGGCGCCCAGCGCGGCGCGCATGGCGAACATCCGGTCCGGCAGATCGTCCACCGTGCAGCCGTGTTTGCGGGCGGCGGCGCGCAGGTCGAACAGGCGGGTTTCGATCGCATCGAGGCTCTGCGGATCGTGGCTCAGCGCCTCGGCGGCGCGGGCCAGCGTGTCCTCTGCCTCCCCGGCCTCGATCACGGCCCGGTCGAGCGCGGCCAGCGCTTCGGTTAGCAAGGGGTGCTCGCCCGCGATCCGGTCGAGCCGCCGGGCGGCGCTGCGCAGGCTCGCCAGCGCCGAATCCGAGCCCGCCCACAGGTGCTGCAGCTCGGCAAGATCACCTGACAGCCGCTCGCCCTTCTGCATCGTCGCGCGCGCCTCCGCGAGCCCTTCCTCCTCGCCCGCTTCAGGTGCCAGAGCCGTAAGTTCAGCCAGATACGCCAGCAGCAAATCCTGATCGGCCGAGGCCTGCGCCAACCGTGTCCGCGCCGCCGCCAGCGCTTCTTCTGCGCAGCGCCAGGCCCGCCACGCCAGCTCTACGCCGCCGACATCGGCCCCCTTGTATTTTTGGCTGGCGAAGCGGTCCAGCAGCGCGCGGTGGCCGCGCGGGTTGACCAGCCCGCGGTCGTCGTGCTGGCCGTGGAGTTCGACAAGCTGCCCGGCAAGATCGCGCAGCAGCGCGGCGCCAACTGGCTGGTCGTTGATAAATGCCTTGCTGCCGCCGTCGGTTTTCACCTGACGGCGAAGGAGCAAAGGCTCGCCCGGTTCGACCTGGACTTCGGCGGCACTGAGCAGCGTGCGGATCGGTTCGGGCAGTGCGGCGAATTCAAAACTTGCTGTGACGCTAGCCTTGTCCTCACCAGCACGGACCAGCGCGGTCTCCGCGCGGCCGCCCAGCACCAGCCCGAGCGCATCGAGCAGGATCGACTTGCCGGCCCCGGTCTCCCCGGTCAACACGCCCAGGCCGCCGGCGAATTCCAGCTCCAGCGCCTCGATCAGCACGATATTGCGAATGGAAAGCCGGGTTAGCATGGTCGCCCAGTTA
>JANONQ010000262.1:0-7096 GCA_031420935.1 Novosphingobium sp.
TTCACCGAGGTGGTCGTCGCCCCCGCTGCCGATGATGCGGCCCGCGCGATCTTCGCGAAAAAGAAGAACCTGCGTCTGCTGATCACCGGCGACCTGCCCGATCCGCGCCGCAGCGGGCTGTCGGTCAAGCCGATCACCGGCGGGCTGTTGGTCCAGACCCGCGATAACGGTGCGATCACCGCCGCCGACCTTAAGGTGGTGACCAGACGTGCGCCTAGCGAACAGGAACTCAAGGACTGCCTGTTCGCCTGGACAGTCGCCCGCCACGTCAAATCGAACGCCATCGTCTATGCCAAGGACGGCATCACCGCCGGTATCGGCGCCGGGCAGATGAACCGGCGCGACAGCTCGCGCATTGCGGCGATGAAGGCGGCCGAGGCGGCGGAGAAATTCGGCTGGGCCATGCCGCGCACCAGAGGCAGCGCAGTCGCCTCCGACGCCTTTTTCCCCTTCGCCGACGGGCTGCTTGCTGCGGCCGAAGCTGGCGCCACAGCGGTGATCCAGCCGGGTGGTTCGATTCGCGATGAAGAGGTGATCGCCGCTGCGGATGAAAAAGGGCTGGCCATGGTCTTCACCGGCATGCGCCACTTCCGGCACTGACGCGCCGCTCGCTTGGCCGCGCAAACGGCTCGCTTCACCGCTAGTTTGTCATGCACCTTGCCGCGTTCACTCGACGGTAAGGCGAATACTGTGAATTAGCCGACACCGCATCAACCATATCCGCTTACCGAGTGATCGCTTCATGGGACTGTTCAAATCCGATCTCTACCGCTCGCTGGCATTGGGTTTTGCCGCAGGAGCGGCGATCGTCTTTGCAACGCTCGGTATTGATGCGGGTAGCAACCTCGCCAATGGGGTAGCCCCTCCGGTGGAGGCTGCCACCACGCAGTGAAGGCGGCAGCGATGATCCGCACTGCATTACTTTCGTCCCTGCTCATACTTGCCGCCGGCTGCTCGCAATCCGCCATCGCCGAAACCGCCGTGCTCGCGCCGGCTGCCGTCCGCGAGGCGCGGGAAGCGCCCGGGCTCAAGACCGCGGTGTTCGCCGGCGGATGCTTTTGGGGTGTCGAGGGCGTGTTCAGCCATGTGCCGGGGGTGACCAGCGCCGTCTCTGGCTATCACGGCGGCTCGCGCGGCAATGCCTCCTATGAAATGGTCAATCGCGGCAACACCGGCCATGCCGAAGCGGTGCAAGTGACGTATGATCCCGCCAAGGTGCGCTACGACCAGCTGCTGCGCATCTTCTTTTCGGTCATCGCCGATCCGACCCAGCTCAACCGCCAGGGCCCCGATACCGGGACGCAATACCGCTCAGCGCTGGTGCCGGCGAGCGCGGAGCAGCGGCAGGTGGGCGGCGCCTATCTCGCCCAGCTCGGCACGGCGCGGCTGTGGCGCGGTCCCATCGTGACGAAAATCGAGCCGCAGCTGCGGTTCTATTCTGCCGAGCCGCACCATCAGGATTTCATGGCGAAAAATCCGCGCCACCCCTATATCCTTGCCTGGGACGCGGCCAAGGTGGCGGCGCTGAAACGGTTGCTTCCCGCGTATTACCAGCGTGGTCTCTCGCGCTGATTGCCGAAGTACTCCCCCGGCTTTATAGCAGGACGATGAGCGGCCATGACCATAGCGAGCATTCCGGCGAAGATCTGGTTGCCGCAGCGCGAAATGCGCTCACTCAGGCGGGCGAGCAATGGACCGGCATGCGCGCCGATGTGTTTGCCGCATTGGCCGCGCTCGAACGGCCAACCTCGGCCTATGACATTGCCGAAAGCGTCTCAGCGCTGCGGGCCAGGCGGGTTGCGGCGAACAGCGTCTACCGCATCCTCGACCTGTTTGTGCGCACCAACCTTGCCCGCCGGGTGGAAAGCGCCAACGCCTATATCGCCAACAGCCATCCGGGTTGCCGGCACGATTGCATCTTCCTGATCTGCGACAGTTGCGGGCAGGCGGTCCATCTCGATGACGACCGGCTAACCGGTGCCCTGGTGGCGGCGGCCAAGGGTGCGGGCTTTGCCGATGTGCGCCCGGTTGTGGAACTGCGCGGGCACTGCGCGGCGTGTGTCTAGCATGCTGACTTCTCCCCCTCCCGCATGCGGGAGGGGGAGAAGTCAGGGTTGGTGCTGGCAGTGCTGATATTGCGACGGGCGCAATCGACTCCGCACCGTGAGATGTGTAAGGCCCGCTGCAATGAGCTCTGCCCCTGCCACGCCGCTGCTCGACAGCGTTGTAACTCCTGACGATTTGCGCAAGTTGCCGCAATCGCGCCTGCGTCAGCTGGCCGACGAGCTGCGCGCCGAAATGATCTCGGCCGTCGGCCAGACCGGCGGGCATCTGGGTTCCGGTCTCGGCGTGGTCGAATTGACCGTGGCGGTCCATTATGTCTTCGATACGCCGGCCGACCGGCTGATCTGGGATGTCGGCCATCAGGCCTATCCGCACAAGATCATCACCGGCCGGCGCGATCGTATCCGCACCCTGCGCCAGGGCGGCGGGCTTTCGGGCTTCACCAGGCGCAGCGAGAGCGAATACGATCCGTTCGGCGCGGCCCATTCCTCGACCTCGATCTCGGCCGCCTTGGGCTTTGCCGTGGCCAATAAGCTCGCCGGCAAGCCCGGGCGCGGGATCGCGGTGATCGGTGACGGGGCGATGAGCGCCGGCATGGCCTATGAGGCGATGAACAACGCCAAGCAGGCGGGCAACCGGCTGATCGTCATTCTCAACGACAATGACATGTCGATCGCGCCGCCGGTCGGCGGGCTGTCGGCCTATCTCGCGCGGCTGGTGTCGTCGCGGCGGTTCCTCGGCTTGCGCGATATCGCCCGGCGGATCTCCCGGCATTTGCCAGAAGCGCTGCATGTTGCCGCCCGCAAGACCGACGAGTTTGCCCGCGGCATGGCGATGGGCGGCACCCTGTTCGAGGAGCTGGGGTTCTATTACGTCGGTCCGATCGACGGGCACAATCTCGATCAGCTGATCCCGGTGCTGGAGAATGTCCGCGATGCGGACGAAGGGCCCTGCCTGATCCACGTCGTGACCCAGAAGGGCAAGGGCTACGCCCCGGCCGAGGAATCTTTCGACAAATACCACGGCGTGCAGAAGTTCGATGTTGTCACCGGCGAGCAGGCCAAAGCCGCCGCCGGCCCGCCCAGTTACACCGGCGTCTTCGCCAAGGCGCTGATCGCCGAGGCGCAGCGCGACCCGACCATCTGCGCGATCACCGCGGCGATGCCCTCGGGCACCGGGCTCGACAAGTTCGGGGAAGCGTTTCCGGATCGCAGCTTCGATGTCGGCATCGCCGAGCAGCACGGCGTCACCTTCGCCGCTGGCCTGGCCGCGCAAGGAATGCGGCCGTTCTGCGCGATCTATTCGACTTTCCTCCAGCGCGCCTACGACCAGGTGGTGCACGATGTCGCGATCCAGAACCTGCCGGTCCGCTTCGCCATCGACCGTGCCGGGCTGGTCGGTGCGGACGGCGCGACCCACGCCGGCAGCTTCGATGTCACCTATCTTGCCACCCTGCCCAATTTCGTGGTGATGGCCGCAGCCGATGAGGCCGAGCTGGTGCATATGGTCCACACCGCCGCGATGTATGACGCCGGACCGATCGCCTTCCGCTATCCCCGCGGCAACGGCACCGGCGTGGCAATGCCCTCGGTCCCGCAACGGCTTGAGATCGGCAAGGGTCGGATCGTCCGGTCCGGGACCAAGGTCGCGCTGCTGTCGCTCGGTACAAGACTGGCAGAGGCCCTTAAGGCGGCCGACCAGCTCGAGGCCAAGGGGCTTTCGACCACCGTCGCCGACCTGCGCTTCGCCAAACCACTCGACGAGGAGCTGATCCGCAAGCTGATGACCACGCATGAGGTGGTAATCACGGTCGAGGAAGGCGCGATCGGCGGGCTTGGCGCGCATGTTCTGACTATGGCGAGCGACGCGGGCCTGACCGACGCCGGCCTCAAGATCCGCACGCTGCGCCTGCCCGATATCTTCCAGGACCACGATTCTCCCGACAAACAATATGACGCCGCAGGGCTAAACGCGCCGCAGATTGTCGAGACGGTGCTGAAGGCGCTGCGGTTCAATTCTGCGGGGGTTGTGGAGGTCCGGGCTTGATGCAGCTTTGGTGGAGGATGCGATGGGTCAATCGAATTGATTCAGCGATAGACGCTGCGGCGATGTCCCACGGCAATGACCACAATCACCAGCCTGCCATCTTCGATCTTGGCAATCACGCGGAAGTCGCCAAAGCGATAGCGCCAGTGACCGGCGTAATTGCCCGACATGATTTTGCCGCGATCTCGCGGATTAGCGAGATTGGCGATTTCCTCCAGGGCGGAAATGATGCGCTGGCTGTCGGCCCTGCCTAACTTGCGCAACTGCTTTCGCGCAGCTGCGTCGTATTCAAGTGTCCAGGCCAAGTTCGCGCTTCATCTGTTCGTGGGAAATTCTCTTTCCTGAATCTGGATCGCGCAGTGCATCCTCCAGCAGGGCGATGTCGTCCCATTCCTCGATCATACGCACCAGCGCCTCTTGCACAAATGCATCGACCGATTGACCGCTACGCTTTGCCAGTTCGGAAATTTGCCGTTCGAGTTCAGGTTCGAGGTTTATCGCAAACATAGCTGATATCCTTTGACCATAGCCTTTAGCAGGCAATATAGTCCGGTGTCAGCATCGGAATGCTGGTCACCTCCGCAGCTCCGCCCATTCCGGATGCCTGTCAAAAGCAGCAGCGACATAGCTGCATTGCGGCACCACCTTGAAGCCTTGCTCCCGCGCATCGGCAACCATTGCTTCGACCAGCCGGGCGGCAATGCCGCGCCCGCCGATTGCGGGCGGGACCAGCGTGTGTTCGGCCACCCGCGCGCCGCCCCGCTCTACCCAGGTCAGATGCCCGATATGGTCGCTACCTGCGATATGGGCGTGATATTCGCCGTGGGTGCCGTTTTCGTGGCGGGTTATGGTGACGTCGTCCAAGGCGTTGTTCCTGCGGGCGCTTGACGGCACGAGTGGCCGCCCGCATCCCTATGTGGTCATGCAATTCATCTCCGACAATGCCGCCGCGGTGCATCCGCGCATCTGGTCCGCGATGCAGGCCGCCGACGCGCCCGATGCGCCCTATGACGAGGACCGGCTCAGCGCGCGGCTCGACGAGGCGTTCACCGCGCTGTTCGGGCGCGAATGCGCGGCGCTGTGGGTGGCCAGCGGCACCGCAGCCAACGGCCTTGCGCTCGCCGCGCTGGTGCCGCCGCACGGCGGGGTGATCTGCCACCGCGAGGCGCATATCGAAACCAGCGAATGCGGCGCGCCGGCATTCTTCACCCACGGCGCGGCGCTGATGCTGGCCGAGGGCGAGGGCGCCAGAATCAACCCGGCCGCGATCGGCGCGGTGATTGCCCCGCTCCGCAAGGATGTGCACCAGGTTCAGCCGCACGCCGTGTCGATCACGCAAGCGAGTGAGTTTGGCCTGTGCTATCGTCCGGAAGAGGTCGCAGCTATCGGCGTGGCCGCGCGCGTGCATGGCCTGCGCTTCCACATGGACGGTGCCCGCTTCGCCAATGCCGTTGCCTTCCTCGGCTGCTCGCCCGCCGAGGCAAGCTGCGCCGGCGGGGTGGAGGCGCTGAGCTTCGGCTGCGTCAAGAACGGCGGCATGAGCGCCGAAGCGCTGGTGCTGTTCGATCCTGCGCTGGCGGAGATCGCCCGGCTGCGGCGCAAGCGCTCCGGGCATTTGCAATCGAAGGGGCGCTTCCTCGCCGCGCAATTGCTGGCGATGGTGGAGAACGGTTTGTGGCTGGAAAACGCCCGCGCCGCCAATGCCGCCGCGCAGGTGCTGGCGGCGGCGGCGGGTGACCGATTGCTCTATCCGGTGGAATCGAATCAGCTGTTCGTAGCCAGCACCCTGGCCGAACGGGACGCGTTGCGCGCGCAGGGCTTCACCTTTTACGATTGGGGTGATGACGCCGCCCGCATCGTCACTGCCTGGAACAGCGATCCCGCCGCTGTGCGGATGCTCGCGGAGGCGATTGCCAGGTTGTGACGTCACGCCGCGCTCTCCCACGCGGTCTCAGGTGATGCATTTCTGCATCGCCATTGCGTGATTTCGATTCCCGCTTCACCACCGGCACATGCACTTGCGCGCTCCCGCCATCGTCTGCGCATCCCGTCCACACGGCGAGACCGGCGTGATCGTGCGGTTGATGACCGCCGATCACGGCCTCGTCGCCGCCTTTGCCGCGGGCGGGCGCGGGCGGCAGCTGCGGCCGGTGCTGATCCCGGGCAATCTGGTCGCGGCGGAACTTACCGCCCGGCCGGGAGCGGGGATGCCCTCCGCCCGGCTCGAATTGGCCGTCAGCCGCGGCCCCTGGCTGACCGAGCCGCTGCCGGCCGCGGCAATCTCGTGGGCGACGGTGCTGACCGCCGCCGCGCTGCCCGAACGCTTGCCCTATCCCGCGCTTTATCAGGCCCTGTCCGGTCTGCTGGATGCGATCTGCGCCGCCCCTTCCGCGCGCGGCTGGGCAACCGCGCTGCTTGCCTATGAGGCACTGCTGCTGCGGGAGCTGGGCTTTGGCGAGCCGGTCGCTCGGCCCGAGGCTGACAACTGGGCGGCGCTGCTGCACGCCTTCGACCGGCTCGGCGCGGCGATTGCCCGCTACCCGCTTGCCGAACGGCGTGCCGATGTTATGGCGGGGCGCAGCCTGCTGCGCGAGCGGCTGGGCAAGATCGAAGATTGACAGGGGCGCGGCATGAAGATTGCGGTATTCGCCGGAGACGGCATCGGCCCGGAAGTGACGCGTGAAGGGGTGCGGGTGCTGCAGGCGCTCGATCTGGGCGCGCTGGAACTGGTTGAAGGCGATGTCGGCGCTGCCGCCTGGCGCAAGCACGGCCACCCGCTGCCGCCGCAGACGCTCGAGATCGCGCGAGCCTGCGATGCGATCCTGTTCGGCGCGGTCGGCGATTTCGGCTGCGACCATCTTGAGCGCCATTTGCGCCCGGAGCAGGCGATCCTCGGCCTGCGCAAGGAACTTAACCTGTTCGCCAATCTGCGGCCCGCCAAGGTGTTCGAGGGCCTGGAAGACATGTCGACGCTCAAGCGCGAAAT
>JANONQ010000263.1:0-3708 GCA_031420935.1 Novosphingobium sp.
CCCAGCCCAGCTTCGCCAGCACCTCGGCGGTATCCTCGCGCACGGCCGGGCGAGGGCCGGCGCTCCTTTTAGAACAGCGCCATTATCGTGGCGTAGAGCGCCGCCTTGCCTGCTTCCCCGGCGAGATCGAGCACCCGCTGCGCTTGCCCCGGTTCACATTGGCGAAAAGCTGTCCTTTTCCCTGGATTCGGGCACCAACTTCGAACAAAAGGACGGCCCTTCGACGAGCTCCGGGAAGTCGAAGTTTGGGGAGATCGGTGAATGACTGGGCATGTCTTGCAAGGTGAGATCGACCTCGCCCGCTTCCTGAAACCCGGGGACCGCATCGTCTTCGGTCAGGCCTGCGGTGAGCCCTTGACGCTGATCGAGGCATTGATCGCGCAAGGCCGCGACATCGGCAACCTCTCCGCCTTCATCGCCACCAGCTTCTCCGGCGTGTTCACGCCAGAAACCGCCGACAGCTTCGCCCTTTCAAGCATGGGCGCGATCGGCGCGCTGCGTTCGATGAGCAAGGCCGGCAAGCTGGGCGTGATCCCCTGCCACATCGGCCAAATCGGTCCGCTGATTGAACAAGGCCTCATTGGCTGCGATGTCGCCATGGTTCAGGTCAGCCCGGCGGACGCCGACGGCAACCACAGCTTCGGACTGGTTTCCGACCATGTCCAGGCGATGGTCGCCAAGGCGCGTGTGGTGATCGCCGAAATCAACGACCGGGTACCCTACACCTTTGGCGAACTGCTGCCCGCCGCGCGGATCGACGTCGCGGTGCCGGTTTCGCGCAGCCCCTTCGAGGTGCCGTCGGCAAAAATCGGCGAGGCCGATCAGGCCATAGCCCGCCACTGCGCCCGCTATATCGAGGACGGTTCAGTCATCCAGACCGGCGTCGGCGCGGTGCCGGATGCGATCGTACGGCTGCTTGGCGACCGCAAGGATCTCGGCGTCCATTCGGGCATGCTCGGTGACGGGCTGGTCGATCTCTATGAGGCCGGCGTCATAACCAACGCCCGCAAGGAAATCGACCGGGGCGTCTCGATCAATGGCGCGCTGGTTGGCACCCGCCGCCTGTATGACTTTGCCCACCGAAACCCGGCAATCCGCATGTGCGCCAGCAGCTACACCCTCAATGCGGCGGTGATGGGCCAGTTGTCGAAGCTGGTGACGATCAATTCGGCGGTGGAGGTCGACCTGACCGGCCAGGTAAACGCCGAACAGTCGGGCGCTTCCTATCTCGGCGGCACCGGCGGCCAGGTCGATTTCGTTCGCGCGGGGGTGCGCTCGCCGGGCGGTCATTCGATCATCGCGCTCGCCTCCACCGCCAAGGGCGGCACGATCAGCAAGATCGTTTCCGCCCTCGCCGGCCCGGTAACCACCGCACGGACCGAAGCCGATATCATCGTCACCGAATTTGGCGCGGCGGAATTGCGCGGGCAACCGCTGGCAGAACGCGCCCGCCGTCTGGTCGCCATCGCTCACCCGGATTTCCGCGAGGAATTAGACAGGGCGGCGCATATTATCCGTGAACGAGGCTTTTAATACCAAAGTCCGATGACCTTGACTCATTGGACTTTGGTTAAGCCCGTGCGGCGCTTGAGCATTTCCAAGGCGTGATGCGTCAGCATCTCAGCGCCTTGGTATAATTGACCGGCAATCCTGTTCGACGCCTGGCCGAGCCGGCTGCGCTGATGGATGCACCGATCGCACTGGCGCAGGTGAGACCGCCGGCGTTTGCCCAGATGCGCAAGCCAGAGCGGCAGGGGCGGTAGAAGCCAGTTTCTCGCCGGAACGGCGAGGTCGCAGGCCCGAAGCGACAGACGGAGGTGGCCCCCCTCACCTCTTCCCGAACTGCGCCATATTCCCGCACCAGCGGCGCGTTCTGCGCCGGGTCAAGGCGAGTCCCTGCGACCCGGTAAATTTCTAGGGAACAAACCCACGAGTTCCCAAGTTATCCAGTCAAGCGCTCCATTTAAGAAAATTGGTATGGCGACATTCATCAAGCATTTGGCGATTAAGGAAATCACAATGAAAATGATTATTATAGCGTCAGCGGCATTTGCTTTGACAGTCCCCGCCTTGGCGCAACAAGCGCCGATGCCTCCCATGGACCACAGTAAAATGCCGGCGTCGGACAAGAATCCTATGCCTCCGATGGACCACAGCAAAATGCCGGCGTCGGACAAAAATCTTGTGCCTCCGATGGACCATAGCAAGATGGACCATAGCAAGATGCCTATGGACCATTCGGATATGATGGCGATGATGAATGATCCAGCCAATCCCTTCGGTGCTACCGAAATGGATATGCATAAAAAAATGATGATGGCGAAAGCAGGTCTGCCGTCCGAAATGTGGACACGCAAAATGATCGAGCATCATCGCGGTGCCGTCGCCATGTCGCGGGTGGCGCTGGAGAAGGCCACCGATAAGCAAACCCGCTCTATGGCCCAAATGACGATCACGGCACAAACCAGAGAGATTGCAAAAATGCAGGCATGGCTGAAAAGTCACGGCAAGCCGGCTCAGTAACCTTAACTGACGGACAAGCGGCAAGGGGCAGGGCGACTCCGGTAATTCAACGCTCTGGGTCCTGGCGGGTGCTTGACGATGCCGATCAGCTTTCCGCTTTCGTCATCCGCGTCACTGTCCCCGCCTTTCCGTCCCAGTCGATCTCGAAGTCGACCTTGTCGCCAACCTTGATGTAGGCAAGCACTTCGGGTTTGGCGGAGAAGCCCATTTCCATGGCAGGCCATTTCAGTTCGGTAATGGCACCATGGTCGAGCGTGACCGTGCCCTTGGCCGGATCGATCGCCGTCACCGTTCCGGCGCCTTTGCCGTGCTTCATCTCCGCCGGCATGGCCATATCGGACATGGTGCTCGCGTCACCGCTGGTCTCGCCGGGCTTGGCAGCCTCGGGCTGCTGGTTGCAGCCTGCCAGCGTTGCAGCGAGCGCGAGGCTGGAGGCCATCAACAGGGACTTCTTCATGTCACTTCTCCTTCGGGTTGAGTATTCAAGTAACGCTTCCGGCGCATCAGCAGATAGGCGGCCGGAATGATCAGCATCGACAACAGCGGCGCGGTCAGCATGCCGCCGATCATGGGCGCGGCGATCCGGCTCATCACCTCGGAACCAGTGCCGGTGCCGACAAGGATCGGGAAAAGCCCGGCGAGGATTACCGCCACTGTCATCGCTTTGGGCCGCACTCGCAGCAGCGCACCCTCGCGCACAGCCGCCGAGACATTGCCGTCCTGGCGGGCATCGAGCGCGTGTTTCAGATAAATCAGCATCACCACCCCGAACTCGGCAGCCACCCCGGCGAGTGCGATGAACCCGACCCCAGTGGCGACCGACTGGTTGTAGCCGAGCAGGTACAGCAGCCACAGCCCGCCGGTCAGCGCGAAGGGCAATGTGCCCATGATCAGCAAGGCTTCGTCCCAGCGGCGGAAAGTCAGGTAAAGCAGCGCAAAGATGATCGCCAGCGTAACAGGCACAACGATCTTCATGCGCTCGGTCGCGCGCACGAGAAATTCGAACTGGCCGGTGTAGGACACGCTGATCCCGGGCGGGAGTTTGACCTCGCGCGTGATCGCCTGGCTGATGTCGCCGACCAGCGTCTGGAGATCGCGGCCGCGCCCGTCGACATAAATCCAGGTGACCGGCCTGCCATTCTCGCTCCTGAGCATCGGCGGGCCATCGCTGATCCGCACATCGGC
>JANONQ010000264.1:0-11376 GCA_031420935.1 Novosphingobium sp.
CCTCGTCGGATGACGCGGCGTCCAGCCTGGCGAACCATTCGGCGCTGACGATGACGTGGCAGGTCGAGCAGGCCATCTGCCCCTCGCAGGTGCCCTCAAGCGGCATGCCTTTGGCCTGGGCGACCGCCAGCAGGCGCTCGCCCTCGTCCGCCTCGGCCTCGACGCGGGTGCCATCGGGGGTAAAGAACCGGACCTTGACCATAGCTACCCTCCTTGCGCCACTCCTTGCGCCGCCGCACCTGCTGCGATGGCGCGGCAAGCCTGTTCGACTTCATCCCTAGTCGTGTAGCGGCCAAAACCCAAGCGAATCGAGCTTTTTGCCGTGCGGGCATCGAGACCGAGGGCGCTCAGCACCCGGCTCGGCTTGCCGGTGCCGCTGCCGCAGGCGGAGCCGGCTGAAAAGGCGATGTGGCGCAGCTCGCTCATCAGGCGGGGGACGTCGAGGCCGTCCAGCCGGAGATTGAGGTTGCCGGGCCAGTGCGATGTCTCGCTGCCGTTCACCGCCCAGTCCGGCAGGATCGAGCGCGCCAGCGCGGCGAGACCGGTCAGATGCTGGAAATCCTGCTCAATCCGTGCCGCCGCCAGCGCTGCCGCCGCGCCGAAACCGGCACACAGCGCCGGGCTCAGCGTGCCCGAGCGCAGCCCGCCCTCCTGCCCGCCGCCATGGATCAGCGGCGCGATCTCGACACCATCGCGGATCCACAGCGCCCCGATTCCCTTGGGACCATAAAGCTTATGCGCGCTGATCGCGATGAGGTCCGCGCCCTCCGGCGGGGCGATCTTGCCCGCCCCCTGCACCGCGTCGCACAGGAACAGAGCGCCGACGTCATGCGCGCGCTCGGCCAGTCGGGCGACCGGCTGGATCGTGCCGATCTCATTGTTGACCTGCATCACCGCGACGAGGCCGGTGCCGTCGGCAAATTCGACTTCCGCATCCACCAGTCCTTCCGGACCCACGGCAAGTTCCTGCAGCGCCGCGCCGCTGGCCAGCGCGGCATTGACCACGGCCGAATGTTCGACCGCCGAGAACGCAATCCCGCCGCGCGGAAGGCCGAGAATCGCTTGGTTGATCGCCTCGGTCGCGCCGCTGGTGAAAATCACCCGCCCGCCGAGCGGCAACAGCCCCGCGACCTGTTCGCGCGCCACTTCGACTGCTGCGGCGGCGGCGCGGCCAGGTTTGTGCGCGCTGTGCGGATTGGCGAAGCCCCCAAAACCATCAGGCGCTTCCGGCCCGGCAAGCCACGCCAGCATCGCCTCGCGCGCTTCGGGCGCCAATGGCGTCGTCGCCTGGTTGTCAAGATAGATCATGCTGCGCGCCTTGCCCCGGCGATGCCGGACCAGGCAGACAGGAAGCGCTGGATATCCGCCTCCGTCGTTTCGCGGCCGATACTCACGCGAATAATTTGCGAACCGACCGCGACATCCAGCCCCATCGCGCCCAGCACATGACTGGTCCGCAACGAACCGGAAGAGCAGGCGCTGCCGGCCGAGACGGCAATACCCATCCCGTCGAAGCGGATGAGCTGCGCAGCGGCGGACACGCCCGGCATGCGGTACGCGCCGATTGTGACGATCCGCTCGGCTCCAGCCGCAACCACCTCGCCGCCACTTGCCTCAAGCCCGGCTTCCAGCAGACCACGCAGCCGCGCCGCCTCGTTTATCCAGCCCGCCCCTGCCTCGAGCGCCGCCGCCATCGCCAGCGCACCAGGCACATTCTCGGTGCCGGGGCGGTAGCCGCGCTCCTGACCGCCACTGGGACGCAGCATGGCGAAATCGCGCAGCAGCAGTGCGCCGACGCCGATTGGGCCGCCGAACTTGTGGGCTGACACCGCGATCAGATCGGTTTCGGGCAGCGCGATTTTCCCTGCCGTCTGCGCACAATCGCTGAGCAACAGGCCGCCCCCGCCGCGTACCGCTGCGGCAATCCGCGCGATCGGCTGGATGACACCGGTTTCATTGTTGGCGTGCTGCACCGCGACCAGCCCCGGATAAACCGCGCTGGCGGGATCGAGCCGCCCGTCCGGCTCAACGCCCAGTCGCTCGGCGCCCCCGACCAGGCGCAGCACCGCCTCATGCTCCACCGCCGACACTGCCGCGAGCGGCAGGCGGCAATGCGTAATTGCCAGGCTAAGCGCCTCGCTGGCGCCAGAGGTGAAGATCACCTCCCCCTCCCAGCGCAGCGCCGCCTTCACCCGCGCCCGCGCATCCTCCAGCGCCGCCCGCGCCGCGCGGCCCTGACGGTGCGGGCTTGAGGGATTCGCCCAGATGGCAAAGCCGTGCGCCAGCGCCTCGCGCGCGGTCGGCAGAAGCGGCGTCGTCGCGGCGTGATCGAGGTAAAGCGGGTCAGGATTTAACGGATCGAGTGACATGATGGGGAAAAGTTGCTTTCGCTGCGATGATTTCTATATAGCCATGCGCTTACATTCACAGCCCCCAGCGGTCCGGCGACCCGATTTCGGCGCGCCGCGCACAGGGCCTTTCCAATCCAGGTAGCCAGATTCATGCCCGCAGTCATCTTTCCAGGTCCCGAAGGTCGCCTCGAAGGCCGTTTCCAGCCCGGACCCCGCCCGCGCGCGCCGGTTGCCATGATCCTTCATCCGCATCCGCAAGCCGGCGGCACGATGAACGACCGCATTACCCAGGCGATGTACAAGACCTTCGTCAGCCGTGGTTTTGCGGTTTTGCGGTTCAATTTCCGCGGTGTCGGGCGCAGTCAGGGTAGTTTCGACAACGGCATTGGCGAATTGTCAGACGCGGCCGCCGCGCTCGACTGGGTACAGTCAATTCATGCCGAGGCATCGAGCACCTGGATCGCCGGCTATAGCTTTGGCGCGCTGATCGGCATGCAGCTGTTGATGCGCCGCCCGGAAATCCGCGGCTTCATCTCGGTCTCGCCGCCAGCGAACATGTATGATTTCAGCTTTCTCGCCCCTTGTCCGGCATCCGGCATCATCGTCCAGGGCGCGGGCGATACGGTGGTAACGCCCAACGCCGTGCAGCGGCTGGTCGACAAGCTGCGCACCCAGAAGCACATCACTATCCATCATGATGAGATCCCCCGGGCCAACCATTTCTTCGAAAACGAACTTGGCGATATGATGCATGCCGTCGATAATTACCTCGACATGCGGCTGTCGCCCGACTGTCCTATCAAGTAATCGCCCGGGCAACTGAGCCGCGCGCACGACGGACCGCGTTGGCCTGCCCTTTTGTATCAGACGCTGGCTGGCAGCTTGCCTATCCCGGTGCCGGGGAGGGATATGGCGTCAGTTAAGGCCGCGGCCCAGCGGCGGCTGGCCTGTCACATCGGGAACGGTCCAGATCGCCACATTGACGGCCATAACCGCAGCCAGCACCAGCATCAGCATAGCCTGCTTACGAGAGCCGCCTCGCCGCATTAGCACGACGGCCCCTGCTATCAGTGCGATTATGGCCAGGACGATGAGCGACAGGATCGTAGTCAAGCGTCAAACCGCCTCCGGACCGGGTGGTGTATTTTGCTCGGCGGAAGCAAAAAACTCTGCGAGTTCATCGTCGCTCAAGCCGCCAGCAGCGGCGCGCGCCGAAACATAGCCCCCGACCAGCATTGCCAGAAGCGGGAACAGCCGCTCCAGCATGGCTTCATCGCAAGCGTTCGCCTGCGCGGTGGATCGCATTTCAGTTGTGAACAAATCCCGGTTCGGAAAAAGTTGGGCCAGCAAGGCAATACCGGGTGCGGGATCGGCGGATTCCACAGCCATTACCGCTGTCGCCAACCCAGCACCGCCAAGGCCCGACAGAACCTCAAACAGCACCTGTGTACCACCAGAAAATTGACTTAACCTGGGAAGCAGGACAGGCAGCAGCGCTTTGACACCTGCCATGGTAACCGCCGGAGGCGCATCAAGCTGACGCGCCAAGGCATTGACCCCCCCGCTTCGCCGCAACGTGGCGAGCATTTCCATTATAATCTCCGGCCACTGGTGTGACCTGGTTTGCAACGCGACCCGTATCGCCCTCTACCCTGCGCTTTGTCGGTCGAACAGGGGCATGTTGAAAAATATCAGCTAAATTTTAGCATGATTCGGGCGCGACCAGTTGTCGGCACAAATTCATGTGCGCCTTCGCGCTGCCAAAGTGGTTCAGGACAATTGCGTAAAGCGCGATGCGAAAATGTGAAACCGATTTTTCGCCATAAATTGTGCGGCCACAGTCAGAAATCTAGCAGGTTACCGATCGATCCAATTGCATCGCGGCCTATGCGGCGACCGGGGCCGCGCGCCGCACGCCTTCATCGACATGCTCGGCGAATTGCTCAAAGTTCTCCACGAATTTGCGTACCAGTTCGTGTGCCGTGCGGTCGTATGCTTCCGCATCGGCCCAGGCGCCACGCGGATCGAGCAGCTTGTTGTCGACGCCCGGGACCGCAACCGGAACCTCGAAGCCAAAATTCGGGTCCTTGCGGAATTCCGCATCGTTGATGCTGCCATCGAGCGCGGCGTTGAGCAGGGCGCGGGTTGCCCGAATTGGCATGCGGCTGATGCCGGGCATGGTCGCCATTCCGCCCGTCCAACCAGTGTTGACCAGCCAGCACTTCACCGCGCCGCGCGCGATCCGCTCCTTGAGCAGATTGCCGTAGACCGAGGGATGACGCGGCATGAACGGTGCGCCGAAGCAGGTGGAGAAGGTCGCTTCCGGCTCGGTCACGCCGATTTCGGTTCCCGCGACGCGAGCGGTGTAGCCTGACAGGAAATGATACATCGCCTGGTCTGGGGTCAGCCGCGCAATCGGCGGCAGGACGCCATAGGCATCGGCCGTAAGGAAGATGATATTGGCCGGAACCGGCCCGAGATTTTTATCCGAGGCGTTCGGAATAAAGTCGATCGGATAGGAACCGCGGCTGTTTTCGGCGAGCGAATTGTCGTCAAAATCAAGCTGGCGGGTGACGGGATCGATCACAACATTTTCCAGCACCGTGCCGAAGCGTTTGGTGGTGGCATAGATTTCCGGCTCCGCCTCGGCGGAAAGCCGGATCATCTTGGCGTAGCAGCCGCCTTCGAAATTGAACACGGCGGTATCCGACCAGCCATGCTCGTCGTCGCCGATCAACGTGCGGCTGGCATCGGCGGACAGCGTCGTCTTGCCGGTGCCAGACAGGCCGAAGAACACCGCGGTCTTGCCATCCCGGCCGATGTTGGCCGAGCAGTGCATCGGCATTACCCCGCCGGCCGGCAGCAGATAGTTGAGGATGCCGAACACGCTCTTCTTCATCTCGCCGGCATAGGCGGTGCCGCCAATCAGGATCAGTTTTTCAGAAAAATTGACCGCAATGACAGTTTCGCCGCGGGTGCTGTGCCGTGCCGGATCGGCCCGGAAGCTGGGCAGGTCGATGATTGTGTATTCCGGCACAAAACCTTCCAGTTCCTGCGCCCGCGGGCGCACCAGCAGCGTGCGGATGAACAGATTGTGCCAGGCCAGCTCGTTGATCACCCGGACATTGACGCGGTGTTCCGGCTGCGAGCCACCGAACAGATCGGCGACGTAGAGCTTTTCCCTGGTGCCCAGCGCAGCAAGGAAATCAGACTTCAGCGCAGAAAAATGGGCCGGCGACATCGGCACATTGGTATTGCCCCACCACACGCTTTCGCGGGTTTCATCATCTTGAACGATGAACTTGTCTTTGGCCGAACGTCCGGTGTGCTTGCCGGTCTGCACGACCAGCGGTCCATCGGCGGCAAGCATTCCTTCGCCATTGCGCACCGCATGTTCGACCAGCGGCGCCGTGCCAAGATTAGCGAAAATCGTCGCACCGGTGGCAATGCCCTGGCGATCTAGCGGATGGCTCAGCGTGGCAGCGGTCAAGGCGGTCTCCTAAATTGCAGCGCCCAGGGACAACATAGCATAGCTGGCTGCGCTTGCGGGTAATTCGATCTTGTTTTGCGCATAACCGAGCAGCCGATTCCCGTCAAATCGCCCCTGCTCAGGCCATGAGCATCAGGTGATGACCTTCATTCAAGCGCCGTAGCGTTGTCAGCGCCGGCCTGAACGGCTAGCTTAGGTACCCGCCGATCCAGATCAACCACGCGCCAGGAGAGCAATGGCCGAGCCGCCTGCCTTCGACCCTGCGTCCGATCAGCCGGGAGCCGATCCTGGCATCACGCGGCAATGTATCGCGCTGGTGGACGATGATCGCAACATATTGACGACCGTTTCCATCGCTCTGCAGGCTGAAGGTTTTGCCACCAGGGTTTATGCCGATGGCCAGACCGCACTCAAGGCGCTGCTGGAAAATCCGCCCGACCTCGCCATTTTCGATATCAAGATGCCCCGCATGGATGGCCTCGAACTGCTGCAGCGGCTGCGCGAGAAAAGCGCGCTGCCGGTTATCTTCCTGACGTCGAAGGATGAGGAACCGGACGAAGCACTGGGCCTTGCGCTGGGAGCGGACGATTATGTCGTCAAGCCGTTCAGTCAGCGACTGCTGGTGGCCCGCGTTCGCGCCATTTTGCGGCGCAGCGAGCTAGCGCGCGCCGCCAACGAGACCGGTCAAACCGAGGAAATGCCGGAACCGCTCCGCCGTGGCAGGCTGACAATGGACCTGGCCCGGCACTTTGTCGCCTGGGACGGCAAGCCGGTTTCCTTGACCGTCACTGAGTTTCTCATCCTTGAAGCGCTCGCCAGCCGGCCCGGCGTGGTCAAGAGCCGAAACCAGCTTATGGATGCTGCCTATAGCGATGATATCTTCGTCGATGACCGCACGATCGATAGCCATATCAAACGGTTGCGGCGTAAATTCCGCGCGGCCGATCCCGGCTTCGCCGCGATCGATACGCTTTATGGCGCCGGCTATTCGTTCACCGATGGCTAACCGGTCGCGCCATGCCCGGCTGGCCCGCCTACGTTGGAGCCTGGGCGTTTCCCTCACCTCCCGGATCCTCGCGGTAAATGTCATTGCGCTCGGCCTGCTCGCTGGCAGCTTGTTCTATCTGGACAGCTACCGCAACCGCCTGCTCGCCGAGCGGTATTTGCTCGCCCGCGCGGAAGTCGAAGTCGCCGCCAATGCCCTCGCCCTGACCAATCGCTCGCAGCGCCGCGCTTTGATGATGCGGATCGGCTCCAAACAGAAGCTGCGGCTGCGGCTGTATGACCGGGACGGCGATCTGATCGCGGACAGTTTCCAGCTGGCTGAACCTTCCTTCACCTTTGTCGATCCGACGACCGAACCCTGGTATCAGAACGCTGCACGAATGCTTGACCGCGGCATGGACTTCCTCTTGGGCACGCCGCCTGTGGCCGACTACCAGGAATCGACCGGCAACACCGCCACCTCCTGGCCGGAAGTGCAGGAAGCCCGGGAAGGCATGACCACGGCGATCCGCCAGCGCCTGGCGCCCGACCGGACGCCGGTGATCACCGCTGCCGCCCCAGTCGATAGCTACGGCCGGGTGCTGCTGACCACCCGAAATGCCCCCGACATCACGCAGAATGTCCGCAACGCCCGCCAGACGCTGGCAATCATCGTCGGCGCCGCGCTCAGCATTTCCATCCTGCTGTCGCTGTTTCTGGCGCGCACGATCGTTCAGCCGCTGCGCATGTTGGTGCGTGCAGCGGTGCGGGTGCGGTTGGGGCGCGATCGCGAGGTCATCGTGCCCCGCCTGCCTGACCGGCGCGATGAGATCGGCCTGCTTGCCCGCGCCATTTCCGACATGACGACGGCGCTGCGCCAACGGATCGACGCGGTGGAAAGTTTCGCCGCCGATGTTGCCCATGAGGTCAAGAACCCGCTCGCATCGCTGCGTAGTGCGCTGGAATCACTCGAACGGGTCGAAGAGCCTGGCTTGCGCCGCCAGCTCGCCGCGATCGCCGCGCATGATGTGCAGCGAATTGACCGGCTGGTGACCGAGATCGCCGACGCCAGCCGCATCGACGCTGAGCTCAGCCGGACCACATTCGAGCCGGTCGATATCGTTGCGCTGGTCGAAGCCTTGGTCGACGCGCGCCGCCAGCGGGGATTCGACAGGGCCTGCGAGCTGGACGTGTCGCGCATCACCCACGGTCCCTGGCTGGTGCCCGGCGATGCTCCCCGGCTAGAGCGGGTGCTGGAGAACCTGCTGGATAATGCCGTGTCATTTTCGCCGGCAGGCGGCGTGATCGCCGTAGAACTTTCGCGCGACAGGGGACGTATCGGCGTGAGCATTGCCGACGAAGGCCCGGGAATACCGGCCGAGGAGCGCGAAAAAGTGTTCGAGCGTTTCCATTCGCTGCGCCCCGCGAGCGAAGATTTCGGCAATCACAGCGGCCTCGGCCTGGCGATCGCCCGCACCATCGTAGAGGCGCACGACGGCTCACTCACCGTTGGCGAACGCGGCGACGGCCGATCGGGTGCCCGGGTGGTGCTCGACCTGCCCGCGTGGAGCGGAAACTGATGATACCGCACCAGGCCAGCTGCGTTGCCATTGGCGGGCGGGCGCTCCTGATCGAAGGCCCTCCCGGTTCGGGCAAATCCAGTCTGGCGCTGGCTCTGATCGATCGCGGCGCTGTGTTGATCGGTGACGATAGTCTGCTGCTGGAAGCGCGCAAATCCCGTTTGCTGGCGCATCCCCATCCGAACACCCGGGGACTGCTGGAAGTGCGCAATATCGGGCTGGTAACCTTCCCGGTTTGCGGCGAGGCCCCCGTCGCGCTGGCGATCCGGCTCGACGAGAACGCCCCGCGTTTCATCGAGGCCGCCGGACAGATTACGCTGGCCGGCATTGCCCTGCCGATGATGCGGCTTTGGCCGGGTAGTCCGGTGATCCACCTTCGGGCCGAACTGGCGTTAGAGCGGTTCGGACGGGGTTAAGGTGGAGCATCGCAGTATCAGTTCGAGACAATGAACCACGTTTCCCTTTCCTTTGCCCGCCAGCGGGCGCAAAAGCCCCGATCCATGTCTACCTCTTCGGAAGAGACGGGTGTGTGCACCCCGGGGCAGCGCGTGCTGTTGGTGACCGGCCTGCTTGGCGCGGGCAAGACGACTGCGCTCAAAGTGCTCGAAGACCTTGGCTGGGAAGCCATCGACAATTTCCCGGTGCGCTTGCTTGGCCGGCTGCTCGACAGTGCGGCACCGCAGACGCCCGCCGAACCAGCTTCGCTGGCGATCGGTTTCGATGCCCGCACCCGCGGCTTTAACCCGCATGACATGATCGAACGGGTGAAGAAGCTGACCAAGCGCAGCGACATCGAACTGACCACATTGTTCCTCGATTGCTCGGGCGCCGAACTCGAGCGCCGTTACAACGAGACGCGCCGCCGCCATCCTCTCGCCCAGGACATGCCGGTCGCCGCCGGTATCCGCTCCGAGCGCGAGATGCTTGAACCGCTGCGGCGCTGGGCCGATATGGTGATCGATACCTCGGCCTATTCGGCCAACGATCTCAGCCAGGTGATGCGGGAGAAATTTGTCCACGCTACCGGCCTGGCGATGACTGTCACCCTGACCAGCTTCGGCTTTGCCCGCGGCATGCCGCCGGTCGCCGATCTGGTATTCGACATGCGCTTCCTCGACAATCCGCATTGGCACCCAGACCTCAAGCCGCAGACCGGCAAGGATCCCGCAGTTGCCGCCTTCATTCGCAAGGATCCCACCTTTTTAGAGGCCTTCAGCCGGATTCGCGACCTCGTACTGTTCCTGCTGCCGCGCTATCAGGCCCAAGGCAAAGCCTATGTAAACATTGCACTTGGCTGCACCGGCGGGCGTCACCGCTCGGTGTTCTTCGCCGAAGAATTGGCCAGTGCCTTGCGCCCGGCCGGATTTTCCCCCACATTGCTGCACCGCAATCTGGGCTCGCGTGCGGCTGACCTCCTCGAGGAGGCGCAGCCGTGATGAAGACGCTGCCAACAATCCAGGTGCGACCGCAGGGACTTCGGAGCGCCTCGTCCGTATGATCGGTTTGATCCTGGTAACCCACGGTGATCTCGCCGTGGAATTTGTGCATGCGATGCAGCACGTCGTCGGCCGGCAAGAGGCCATCGCGACCGTGTGCATCGGGCCCCACGATGACATGGAAAAACGCCGCCGCGAAATTGCCGCGGCCATCACCGCCGTCGACAGCGGCGAAGGTGCGATCATCCTCACCGATCTGTTCGGCGGCACGCCCTCCAATCTCGCAATCTCGCTGATGAAGGCCGGCAGGGTTGAAGTGATTGCCGGGATCAACCTGCCGATGCTGATCCGGCTGGCCAAGGCGCGCAATTGTATGACGGTGCGCGACGCCGCCTGCGCCGCGCGCGACGCCGGTCGCAATTACATCACCATCGCCTCGGAATATCTGGGTCAGCATGTATGAGCAGCAGCGCCCGCGAGACCGTTGAAATCGCCAACAAACGCGGGCTGCACGCGCGGGCAAGCGCGAAATTCGTCAATACTGTGGCAGCATTCCCGGACACGCTGGTGGTGAAAGTCAGCAAGGATGGCACCGAGGCCGAGGGTGGCTCGATCCTCGGGCTGATGATGCTGGGCGCAGCGCGGGGCGATACAATCGAGATTTGC
This sequence comes from Novosphingobium sp., assembly GCA_031420935.1. Classification (GTDB taxonomy): domain Bacteria; phylum Pseudomonadota; class Alphaproteobacteria; order Sphingomonadales; family Sphingomonadaceae; genus Novosphingobium. The sequence goes on from JANONQ010000264.1 coordinate 10,508, forward strand.
GTGACCGGTGAGGATGCCGCTGTGGCGCTAAGCACGCTGGTCGGACTGGTCAGGGACCGCTTCGGCGAGGATTGAGGCGGTTCGATGCGCCGCACGATCACCGGCTTTTCCAATCCCACGGTTAAATTCCTCCGCTCGCTGCGGGAGAAGAAGCACCGCAGATTGGAACGACGCTTCCTCGCCGAGGGCTTGCGGCTGCTGACCGACGCGCGCGAGGCGGGGCGATTGCCGGAGATGCTGGTGATGGCGGCAGCCCGCCAAGCCCATCCGCTACTCGATAGGCTGGCCGCCGATGTCGAGGCGGCGGGCGGCGAAATTATCGAAATGGACGAGGCTATCCTCGCCAAAATTACCGGCAAGGACAATCCGCAATCGGTCTGCGGTGTGTTTGCCGAATTCTCCACCAGCCTGACCGCGATCGACCGCAGCGCCGCGCCAATCTGGCTGGTGGCGCAAGCGATTCGCGATCCGGGCAACCTCGGCACCATGCTGCGCACCGGCGATGCGGTCGGCGCCGGCGGCTTGATCCTGCTCGACGATTGCGCCGACCCGTTTTCGGTCGAGGCGGTGCGCGCCAGCATGGGCGCAATCTTCACCCAGCACCTGGCGCAGGCCCGCTGGGAGGAGTTCGCCGGCTGGTTGCGGCAGGGCGCTGAATTGGAGGGGGGCCAACTCGTCGCCGCCTCCCTGCGGGGTGCGCAGTCCTACCGCGGCGCGCCCTATGCGGCACCGTGCTTCATCCTGGTCGGCAATGAATCGCGCGGGCTGCCGCAGGAATACGAAGACGCCTGCGACCTGCGCGTCACCATCCCGATGCTGGGCCGGGCGGACAGTCTCAATGCGGCGGTAGCGGCGGCGGTTCTGGCTTA
>JANONQ010000265.1:0-5069 GCA_031420935.1 Novosphingobium sp.
ATAGATCAAGACTCCTGTTTCAACCTGCCCTTCCCCCTCGATGGGGGAAGGATACGGAGACTTGGTCGCGGAGCGGCCTAGTCGAAGTTGGAAGGGGGTGAACTCTCCGGCGCACGCAGCGTCCAGCCGAACCATCACCCCACCCAACCTCCGCTAGGCGGCACAGCCGCCAAGCTCCGGGTATCCCTCCCCCATCGAGGGGGAGGAGAAGCGCTGCCCTATTTCCTGCATTAGCGCCCGACAAGACCGAAGGGCACGATTTTGTTGGCCGCGTCATGCCCGATATCGGCATTACCGAGAAAGGGAATTGAATGCCGCTCGCACCAATAGCGCGCGATTTCCTCCGGGGAAGCGCCGAAGTCCCGGTCGTTTTCCGGCACCTCGCTCACCCGACCGAGGCGCAGGCCGGCGATCCCGCCAAGATGCGCGGTGGCGTGGAACAACAGCCGGTCGACCGCATAGAGATGCTCGCACACCTCCTCGATCATGACAACATGGCCCGCCAGCCCCGGCATCAGCGGCGTACCGCAGAGCATGGCCAGGGTCATCAGATTAAAGGCTACTGCCGGATGGTGATCCAGCGAGGGCTCCAGGCAGCTGCGGTCGCCGCTGAAATAGCGCAGCGCCCGGCGCACCGCGTCCTCGCCGCCATCGCGGCGAATGTCATTCGGCATCGGCCCATGGACCGAATGGCCGATCTGCTCGCGATAGAGCGCGCCGAGCAGATAGCCGGCGTCGGAATAACCAAGGAAAATCTTGTCCTTGGCGGCGTTCCCCAGCTGGCTTAGCACCGCCCCGGCAATGCGATTGGCGCCGTAGCCGCCCCGGGCAAACCACACCGCATCGATCCGGGAATCACTGGCACATTCGGCAAAGGCGGCGAGGCGCAATTCGTCCCGCCCGGCGAAATGGCCATCGACCGGGAAGCACTGGGCATGGAAGTGCAGCTCGATATCGGGAAACTCCGCCTCCGCCAGCGCCATCACGCGCGCAGCGTCGTCCAGGGTTATCGGGGTGGAGGGTGCGCAGATGGCGATGCGAGGCATGGGGGCCTCTGTAACCGGCTTGTCATTCGCGCGAAAGCCGATAGCGAGGCTGCAATGACATCCGCGCCCTCCCTCACCCGGCACCCCTGGTTCTTCTGCGGCATCGGCGGCTCGGGCATGCTCCCCCTCGCCCTGATCCTGCGCGGGCAAGGCGCCGAAGTCGCCGGCTCGGACCGCAGCCGCGATCAGGGCCGCACCCCGGAGAAATTCACCTGGCTGGAAAGCTTGGGCTTCCAGCTGTTCCCGCAGGACGGCAGCGGGATTGCCTCGGCGCAGCAGGTGCTGGTCGCCTCGGCGGCGGTGGAAAACACGGTGCCCGAAATGGTGCGTGCAAAGGAACTCGGCTGCCCACGCATGAGCCGGGCGGAGTTGCTGGCAGCGCTGTTCAACGCGGCCCCGCTAGGCATCGCCATCGGCGGCACCAGCGGCAAGTCGACCGTTACCGGCATGGCCGGCTGGATCATGACCCAGGCGGGCCGCGATCCGACGATCATGAACGGCGCGGTGATGAAGAATTTCGCCTCGCCCGACGCGCCGTTTGCCTCGGCGCGGGTGGGCAGCGGCGGCGACTTCGTTTCCGAGGTCGATGAGAGCGACGGCTCGATCGCGTTATATCGCCCCAGGGTGGCGGTGCTCGGCAATGTTAGCCTTGATCACAAGAGCCTGGCGGAATTGCGCGCGCTGTTCGGTGATTTCCTGGCCCGCGCCGATGTCGCTGCGATCAACCTCGACGATGCCGAAACCGCAGCCCTTGCCGCAAGCGCCCAAGCTCTGGTCACTTTCGGCATCGACAGCGCCGCGGCGATGATCGGCGTCTTACCGGGAAGCATAGCCGAGAGCCCGACCGGCCTTGCCGCGACCATCCTCGACCGGCGCGATGGCACCTTCCACTCCCTCGCCCTCAACGTCCCCGGCCGGCACAACCTCGCCAATGCCCTCGCCGCAATTGCCGGGACCAATGCGGCCGGCTTGCCCGTGGGGGAAGCCGTCGCCGCCCTCGCCAGCTTCGCCGGCCTCGCCCGCCGCTTCGACATCGTCGGCACCTCGCCGTCCGGCATAAGCGTGATCGACGATTTCGGCCACAACCCGGACAAGGTCTCGGCCACGCTCGCCACGCTGAAACCACACCCCGGCCGCGTCATCGCCTTCTTCCAGCCACACGGCTACGGCCCGCTGCGCCAGATGGGCGCGGAACTCGCGGAAACATTCGCGCGGCTGCTCAGCCCGGATGACATCACCATCCTGTGCGATCCGGTCTATTTCGGCGGCACCGTTGACCGCAGCCAGGGCAGCGAGCGCATCGCCGCGCTGATCGCGGCGGCGGGCGGAACCGCTGAACACATCCCCGCGCGCGAGGATTGCGGCAAACGCATCGCCGAACTCGCCCGTCCCGGCGACCGCGTGGTCATCATGGGCGCGCGCGACGATACGCTGACCGCCTTCGCCAAGGATTTGCTGGCGCGGCTGAAGTGATTTTCTCGTCCGCCGCTGAAAAATCCCCTCCCCGGCGGGCCGCGAAGGGCTAGAGATTAGGGTGGCAATGGATTCTCACCAAGCCCGGCACAATCTGCTAGACAAGGTCGGGGCTGGAATTATCTATTGGCTATGTTCAGTTTTCCGATCTTCGTTGTCACTGTGGCGGGCATGGAACTTTTTGCCTATGCGACCCATCGCTGGGTGATGCACGGTGCGGGCTGGTTCCTGCATGCCAGCCACCACCGGTCGCGCAGTGGCATGTTCGAATGGAACGACCTCTACGCCTTGATTTTCGCCCTGCCGTCGATCGGGCTGATTTTTGCGGGTGTGCAGGGTAGCTGGGGGACGGCGGCGACCAGCGTGGGTGCAGGAATCGCGGCGTATGGTCTGATCTATTTCGCATTCCACGACGCCATCGTGCACAAGCGGCTGCCGAACCGCTATGTCCCGAAATCGCCATATATGAAACGGATCGTGCAGGCGCACCGTCTGCATCACGCTGCCGAGAGCAAACACGGCGCGGTCAGCTTCGGCTTTCTCTATGCTCGGCCGATCGGCGAATTGAGGCGCCGGCTGCGCGCCAGTTCACAGGATTTGCGCTTTCGCGCTGCCGCGGGAGGCATGCCAGGCGGTTTGGTCGAATAGGCCGGACCGGCCAGGATCGGCAACACCGCCAAACCCCTGCACGACCGCCCTGCCAGCCGCGACCAGCTTATCCACGCGCGTTGTCGTGATCCGGTCGTCCCACGCCAAGGCCCCGCGCCGGACGACTGTCTCCCCGATTGCGCCATAGATGTTGCACGCGGCCAAAATGGCATTGCGGCTGCGCCACGGCAGGCGCGCCGCGCCAACTCGGGCACTGCCGTAATAGCGCGTTGCCAGCGCACGGAGTTCGCGCGCGAGGTCTGCGAGCTTGGGCCGATGTTCCGGCTCGGCAAGCGCGGCTTCCTCGATGTCGGCGCCGGACAGCCAATCGGCCGGAATGTAGCAGCGCCCATGGCGGGCATCCTCGACGATATCCCTGGCGATGTTGTCGAGCTGGAAAGCAATGCCCAAGTCGCTGGCACGGGCCAGGGTATCGGCGTCTTGCGGCGAGATACCCATGATCCTGGCCATCAGGCAGCCGACCGTGCCGGCGACATGATAACAATAGCCGATGAGATCTTCGGCGGTTTGCGGGCGCCACCCCGCGCGGTCGAGGTCGAAGCCGCGCAAATGGTCTTCGATATAGCGGACGGGCAATCCGGCATCTCGGTGCACCTCGCGCAGGGACGCGAAGGCGAGGGGAACTGCCGCATCGGTGCGCAGGGCGCGGCGGGTCTGTTCCCACAAATCTGTTGAAACTGGCGGGTGGGCCGACAGGTAAAAGCCCAGTTCCTGGCCATCGGTGATGTCGTCGCAGGCGCGGCACCAGGCGTAGAGCAGCCAAGCATTTTCGCGTTCGCGGCGCGGCAGCAGTCGGCTCGCCATGCCGAAGCTCTTCGAGCCGGCGGCGATCGTCTCGCGGGCCCAATCGACCAGTTCGCTGCGCGCCGCTGCGCTCATAGCATCAGGCTCGCAGTCGCCTTGGCGCTGCCGACGACGCCGGGAATCCCGGCCCCGGGATGCGTGCCGGCACCGACGAAATAGAGATTGGCAAAATGATCGTCGCGGTTATGCGCGCGGAAATAGGCGCTTTGGGTCAGCAGCGGCTCCAGGCTGAAAGCGCTGCCAAGATGCGCGCCTAGATCGCGTTCGAAATCGGCCGGGCTGTAGTGGAACACGGTATCCAGTCGCTCACGCAGGTCAGGGATCAGCAGCTGCTGCACGCGGTCCAACACCACGTCGCGGTAGGCCTCTCCGTCCTGGTCCCAATTGAAGCTGGATTTGCCCCGATGCGGAACCGGGGCGAGCGCATAGAACGCCGCGTGGCCCTCCGGAGCCATGCCTGGATCGGTTGCGCTGGGATGGTGGAGGTAGATCGACGGGTCGGCCGGCACCTGCCCATTCCGGTAGATGTCGGCCAGCAGCGGCCCATAACGGTCGGAGAACAGGATCGAATGGTGGGCTATGCTGGGAAACGACCCGCGCAGTCCGAAATGCACGACGAACAGACTTGGCGAGAAACGCCGGCGCTTGAGCCCAGCCTGCTTGCGCGCCGCATAGGGCGAGCCAGCGATTAATCCGTAGCTGTGGACGAGATCGCCATTGGTGGCGATCATATGCGCCGGATGCACCGCGCCCGACTGGCAAGTCACGCCGGTAACGCGCTTGCCCTCATGCTGGATCTGGGTGACCGCGTCGCCGAGCACCAGTCTGCCGCCCAGCCGCTCGAAATGCGCGACCATGCCGCCCACCAGCGCACTGGTTCCGCCCCGCGCAAACCACACGCCGCCATCCTTTTCCAGCTTATGGATCAAGGCATAAATACTGCTGGTGGTCATCGGATTCCCGCCGACCAGCAGCGTGTGGAACGACAGGGCCTGGCGCAATTTCTCGCTCCGGACAAAGCCGCAAACCACGGAATAGACCGACCGCCAGGCCTGGTGCTTCATCAGCGCCGGCGCG
>JANONQ010000266.1:0-1665 GCA_031420935.1 Novosphingobium sp.
CCGAGAGGATCAGCCCTTCAATGATGTGATCGATGCCGGTCAGAACCAGTAGGGCGACCACGATCAGCAGACCGCCAAGTATGGCCTTGCCGCGCCCAGCGCCCGCCATCAATCGCCGGTTCCAGCGTGCCAGAAGGCTCCGCGCGGCAATCGCAATAGCAAGCAGAACGGTAGAAATTCCTAGACCGTAGGCCGCCATCACCATGGCTACCTGCGCAAGATCCTTGCCCTGGGAGGCCAGTACCGTCGCCGCACCCAGCGTCGGTCCGACACAGGGAATCCAGACCATGCCCAGCAAGACGCCGATCAGCGCCTGGCCAGCCAGGCCAAAGCGGTCAAGCCCGGCTTGACGCCTCTGCGCCCAGTTTGCCAGCGGTGAGGCAAGTCGCGCCAGCCGAGCTTGCACGCGGGCGCTCAGCAGAACGATGCCCGCTGTGAACATCAGCACCGCACCGGTCCGGCGCACCGCTTCCGGGTCCACCGCCAGCCCGCCGCCCAGCGTGGCGAGCGCGAAACCGATCAGCGTGAACGACACGACCAGTCCGGCACAGAGCGCCAGCGGTCCCGCCCGGTGCCGCTGGCCGGCACTGCCCAGCACAATCGGGACAAGCGGCAGCACGCAGGGCGAGAAGATCGTCAGTACGCCTGCGGCAAACGCCAATGCGGGGTTCAGCAATTCCGACACGCTGCTATTGCACAGTCTGCGCGATCAGGCTGCGAATCCTGGGTTTGTCCGTGACAAAATCCAGTCGCCCGAGCTGCACCGTACCGCGATAGGCAATCAGCGTACCTTGTTTTCTGACGGCGAAACTTGGCAGCTCGCGTCTTTGACTGTCGTAGTTGATCCGGAAGACCACGAGATTGGCATAGGCGGGATCAGTGATAGTGTCGCGGATCGTGGCGCTCTGCGAAGAGCACACCGGACACCACCAGGCCTTAACGGCAATCAGAATCGGCCGATTTGCCGCTTGGGCGGCAACAAAGGCCGCCCGGTCGAAGGACCTGACTTCTGCGGCCTGGGCGACTGTAGCGCTGGCTACCAGAACGACGGCAGCGAAAGTGGCTTTGCGTAAATCGAACATGCTATTTCTCCTGAAGCGCTTGAGACAGGTTTCGATGCGGAGCGAGCAATAGTTACACGGTCCGGGCTATGCGGCGCGAGGTCGCATGACCAGAGCGGCAATTGCCGCCGCCAGCAGTGCGATCAGCATTGGCCCGCCATATTCGACGACCGCCCGGGCGTCGCTGCCGCGCAACGTCGCGCCCTGCGCCGCCCGGATGAAATGGCTGAGCGGGAAGGCATTGCCGATAATCTGCGCCCAGCGCGGCAGGGTCTCGAACGGATAGAGAAATCCCGAAAGCAGCATCGCCGGAAGATAGAACGCGACCGCTCCCTGCAACGCTGCCAATTGCGTCGCTGCCCGTGCGGAAATGGCATAGCCGATGGCGAGGTGGGTTGCGGCAAACAGCGGCAACAATGCCAGCAGACCAATCAGGCTGCCGCGCACCGGGACATCGAACAGCCCAATACCGATCAGCAGGACAATCGCGCCCTGCAGCGTGCCGAGCACCGTGCCGGGCAGGATCTTGCCGATCAGCACCTCACCCGCGCCTAGCGGCAAGCTTTGCAGGGTCTCCCAGGTCCCCCCCTCACGTTCGCGCGAG
>JANONQ010000267.1:0-7118 GCA_031420935.1 Novosphingobium sp.
CACCCCGGCCGCAGAGAACAGCAGCGTCGGCATCGGCAGCATCCAGGCGGCCGCCGCCAATACGCCGAACAGCCCCAGCCCGACCCGGTGTGAGGTTGGGAACAGGCTGCGCTTGCGGCTTGAATAGCGTTTGAATATGCCCACGCCGCCAAGGAACAGCACGCCGCCGATGCATTGCGCCAGCACCAGCGCACGTCCCGCGTTTGCGTCCCAGCCTTCCAGCACCAGCGAATCGGCCAGCGCATAGACGACGATTCCTGCGACAATCGGCATATGCAGATAGGTATAGGCATCCAGGGCGACTTTCCCCGGATCGTCGTGCTGCTGAATATGCGCCGCGCCGCGTTCGGCCCCGACATCGAAATAGATCCACCACATCATCACCGAACTCGCGAAAGCGGCAACGAAGCCAATCAGCGTACCGATTTCGATGCCGACCTTGATCAATTGCGAGCCGATCACGACTATACCTTCGCCCAGCGCAATGATGATAAACAGGGCGCTGCGCTCGGCGAGATGGTTGCCTTCCACATCGCTCTCCGAAACCTTGGTCGGGCCCATCCCTGGCACTGGGAAACGCAAGATCGGCGCGATTCCGTCGATCGCGATGGCGAGTACCCAGAGCACCAGCCGGGTGGCTGGGTCGGTGAAAATGCCGTAGATCCACAGCGGCGCGGACAGGCAATACCACAGGCCAATGTGAACCATGTCGCGGGCCAGCTTCGGATGTTCGCTGCGGAACAACAAGGCCGTGACGAAACTGCGGCTTATTTGCAGAGCGATATAGCATCCGGCGAACAGCACCGGGAACTTGCCGAATGCTTCCGCCAGGCCAATCGCCATGCCAAGGCTGAGCAGCATAAGGAAAATCAGCAGAAAGCGCACTTTCAGGCGGTTGGGATCAGCGCGATTGGCAGTCCAGGTGGTCGACATCCACGCCCACCAGACGGAAAAGAACAACACCGCCCCCTGCGCCGCGCCCATCCATCCCTGGTGATCGTGCAGAAAATGAGACAGCTGGGTGATCGCGAAAACGAACACCAGATCGAAAAACAGCTCGAGGTAGGTGACCTGCGCCGGCGTCCCGTCCCGCTCGCGCAGGATCGTCTGATCTGTGCCCTCGATATCCGCGCTCACTCGCCTGGAGCCGTCGCCTTGATGGCCAGGGCATGGACGCGCTGGCCGGGAATGTCGCCCAATGCGCGGTTGACCTCGCGCTGCCGGTCGAGCCGCGACACCCCGGAAAAGACGGCGCTTTCGATGACGATGGTGAAATGGGATTCGCCGCTGCCATCATCACCTGCATGGCCGTGGTGGGTGGCACTATCGTTGATCACCTCAAGCCGGGTGGGGGCGAAGGCGGCGATAAGCAGTTGGGCGATTTCCTGCGCTAGCGGTCCGGTCATAATTTTCCTCGGCTAAAGTCTGGTCATCTAGCGCATTGCTCCCCATGTGAAAAACAGTGATGCACGATCGGTTCCACGGACGCCACGAGGCGAGCGACAGGCGATGCGCTTGGCCGGACTGCGGCGAGTCTGGCGAATTTCGCGCGCCGGGCCCGCGTTCGCCTGGCTTCGACGGGCCGGGCGACTACCGCTGGTTCTGCCTTGACCACATTCGCCCGTTCAACGCCGGCTACGATTATTTCGCCGGCATGACAGCGGAGGAAATCCTTCATGCCCAGTCGCCGCTGGCCGGCTGGGAACGTGAGACCCGTGCCTTCAGCCCCGCCGCTGGCATCGACGCCGCGCCCCGCTGGGCCGATTTCATCGATCCGCTCGAGGCGATCAGCGCGCGGTCGCGCAGGCAGATGCCGGCGGAGCGAAAGGACGGGAGGCCCGTCACTCTGGACGAGCGCCGGGCGCTCGACGTGCTGCGCCTCCCGCTCGACGCCAGCCGTAGCGAGCTCCGCCAGCGCTATTCCGAACTGGTCCGGCGCTACCACCCGGACCGCAACGGCGGCGACCGTAGCTTCGAGGCGCGGCTGCAGGGCGTGGTCGAGGCCTATCAGCTGCTGCGCAAGGCGGCCCTTTTCGTTTAACAAATCTGGGTTGTAAGCTGGGGCGCAACAAATTCCTTCTTGCGTGCGGAAGGGGTTTGGGGTTGGTCAGTCGGAGCCAGGCACCAAGGCTTCAGCGACCCACCCCCGTCCCTCCCGCAAGCGGCCTTCCAGCTCGGAGATGAGAACCGGTGACCGTAGAGGATGAGCAAGGCTCAGCCTTTACGCGCCGTCTCGATCGCCGCAATGTCGATCTTGCCCATCGTCATCATCGCCTCGAATACACGCTTGGCCGCAGCCGGATCAGGATCGGACATCGCCTGGGTGAGCACGCGCGGAGTGATCTGCCAAGACAGGCCCCACTTGTCCTTGCACCAGCCGCACTGGCTTTCCTGCCCACCATTACCGACGATGGCGTTCCAGTAGCGGTCGGTCTCATCCTGGTCGTCGGTAGCGATCTGGAACGAGAAAGCCTCGCTGTGCTTGAACGCCGAACCGCCGTTAAGGCCGATACAGGGGATGCCGCAGACATTGAATTCGACCGTCAGGACATCGCCCGCCTTGCCATCGGGGTAATCCGACGGCGCCCGGTGCACGGCGGAGATGTGGGTATCGGGAAAGGTAGCGGCATAGAAATTCGCCGCCTCTTCGGCAGTGCCTTCGAACCACAGGCAGATGGTGTTCTTCCAATTCATTTGCGCATCTCCTCGATGAGAGCGTTATCGACCGCCTTGGCCGCTTTATAGGCAGCGCGGGCTTGGAGCCGCTCGGCATAGGCGACAAAGGCTTCGCTTGGCGGAATCGAGCCGAAGGTCAGGCCCCAGTCGATCTGGCTGCCAACGTAGACGTCTGCCATGGTAAACCGGTCACCGCAGACATAGTTCCGCCCGGCGAACTGCTGTTCGATCGCGCCGATGGCCCGTTCGAAATTACCCCAGCCGACAAATCCCTCCTTTTCCGGCGGAGGCACGAAGCCAAGCGATCGTGCCGTCACCGCTGCTTCCAGAGGCCCGGCGGCGAAGAACATCCAGCGGTAGTAATCCGCCATCTGGCCGTCGTTCGGCAGCAGCCCGGCCTCGGGGTGCATCTCGGCAAGATAGGCACAGATCGCCGCTGCCTCGGTAACCACGCGGTCGCGCTCGTCGACACGATGGATGATCGCCGGCACCTTGCCCATCGGATTGGCGGCAAGCAGGGCCGGGGACTTGGCCTTGAAGTCCACCAGCACCTGCTCGTAATCCGCGCCCGCCTCATGCAAGGCCCAGCGCGCGATCTGGCCGCGCGACATCGGGTTGGTGAAGAAAGTGTAGTCGGCCATCCTACGTCGTCTTCGGGCCGACGAGGCCGAACACCGCGCCCTGCCGGTCGATGCCGTCCAGCGAATATTCGCCGCCGGGGATTTCCATCGGGCCCATGATGATCCTGCCGCCCTGAACCGCGATCTCCTGCGCGGCACGGTCGATGTCATCGACGCCGATGTAATAGCCCCACATACTCATCGGCAGTTCGGCGGGCTTGGCCATGATCGCGCCGATGGCCATGCCGCCGTGCTGGATGAAACGGTATTTGCCCATGGGTCCCATGTCCATGTCGCCTTCCTGCGCCCAGCCGAAGTGCTTGGTGTAGAATGCGACGGCGGCATCGGCATCGCTGCTGCGCAGTTCGTTCCAGCGGATATGCTGGGGCTGATCGACCGAGAAAACGTCACTGGTCAAGCCTTCCGCCGCAGCCGGCTTCATCACATAAAACGGCGCGCCTTGCGGATCGGCGACCATGGCCATGCGGCCCACCGGCAGGTCGGTGGCCGGCATCTGGACCTTGCCGCCATCGGCGACGATATCCGCCACCGCCTTATCGACATCGTCAACGCTGATGTAGCCCATCCAGCATGGCCGGGCGCCGCCATTGGTCATCTCGTCGGTAAGCTTGAGCACGCCGCCCGCGTTGCCGCCGCCCGACCGCTCGATCATGCGGTAATCCATGCCGCCGGCCCCCGGATCGGAATGGGCGTTGACCTTCCAGCCGACGACCGGCCCATAGAACGCGGCCGCGCCATCGGGGTCCTTGGTCAACAACTCGTACCAGATGAAGCTTCCTGCGGGATTGCCCATGGTTATTCTCCCAAGGTCACAACGGGCGTAAAGCCGCCATAGATCATGCGCTTGGCATCGAACGGCATGTTGTCAGGCATCTTCATCCGCTCGTCCTGCATCATCTTTTCTTGCGCCGCGTCGCAGACGTCGCGCGACGGCCATTCTATGAAGGAAAACACGACTTTTTCGTCAGGCTCGGCCTTCACCGCTCGCCGGAAGTCGGTCTGCTTGCCCTCGAGCACGTCGTCGCCCCAGGCCTCGACCAAGCGCAGCGCGCCATAGTCCTGGAACATCCCCCAAGCATCCTCGGCCATCTTGCGGTAATCCTCGCGGCGGGTCTCGGGAACCGGGATGAGGAAACCCTGGACATAGCTGTCTGGCGAGTGGTCGCCCTGTTCGACGATTGGTTCGAAGCCGCCGTAGATCATGCGCATGCCCTCGAATGGCATGGGATTTTTTTCGGGATTGAAGCGGTCGTCGGTCTTCATCAGATCCTCCATCCGCGACTCCATCGCGGTGCGGGCCGTCTTGTTGGGCCATTCGATCCAGCTGAACACCACGGCCTCGTCGTCCTTGGCGGCCACCGCATCAAAGAAGTCGGTCGTCTTGCCACGCGCGACATCGGCCTGCCAGCACTCGGCGATCCTGCTGGCGCCATTATCGAGAAAGACGCTGTCGCCCAACTTGGCGTGATCAATGAACTTGTCCCGGTTGGCAGTGGGCACCGGGATCACGAAACCTTCGATATAGGACATTGTCGATCTCCTCGTTTCAAACCTTATTGGCAGTCAGGATTGCAGCTCGGGCAGCGCCGCCTCGCCGCTGGCAATAGCCGGGTCCATCCACATCAGTTCCCAGACCTGGCCATCGGGATCGGCGAAGCTGCGGCTCATCATGAAGCCGTGGTCCTGGGGTGGATTGATGTCAGCGGTGCCGCCGGTGCCTCCGGCGGTTTCGGCAAGCTGGCTGACTTCGTCGCGGCTGTCGCAGGAGAGGCAGTTCATCACTTCGCTGGAAATGGTGGAAGGAATGGGCCGGGTGGTGAAACTCCGCCACTTGTCATGCGTCAACAGCATGACGACAATGGCTTCGCTCCACTTCATCGCGGCGGCGGTCTCGTCGGTGAAACGCGGCTCGTTGGTGAAGCCGAGCGCAGCGTAGAAGGCCAGCGATTGCTGGAGATTGGCGACGGGCAGGTTGACGAAGATCATGCGGGTCATGCGGCTTCTCCTGGTCGGGCGAATCGCGGTTGCATTGGATTGCGCCCTTCTCGAACTGATTGGAGAACGCTGGTCGCTGGTGATAGTTCGCAAACTGTAATTCTGGCCGCGCCGATTTACCGATTTGTGCGGTGGATTGCCTTCGATCAGCGCCAAGGTGTTGACCGAACGACCGGAGGGCTCGAGCGCGCCGGCATTGTCCGCCGCTGCCAGCTGCCCGCGTCAAGGCAGGTTAATAAACTGACTGCATGGGGAAGCAGGGCTTACCAGCCGATCATGGCGCTGGGCCGCTGGGCAGCGCGGTCAGGCGCTCTCGCTAGGCGGTCGCGTCTGAATGTGCGCTGCTTGTGCGAAGCTTGCAAACTTTTGCAAATATCTGGGACAATTGTTCAATCGAATAGGGCTTGTGGACCAGTTCAAAACCGAAGGTACCGTCCTGCGCAAGTACATTGCTATAGCCGCTGGTCAGGACCACCGGTAGCTCGGGGTGCAGCCGACGAATTTCCTTGGCAAGGTCAATACCGTTCATACCCGGCATGATTACATCGGTGAAAACCAGGTCGAAGCGATCTGCCCCAGCTGCCAGTTTGGCAAGGGCCATTTGCGCGTCCATGGCCCATACCGTCCGGCAACCCAACTCCTTGAGAATGGTGGTCGCAAAGCTCCCAACCTCGACATTGTCCTCAACCAGGAGAACGCAAATATCATGACCCGCGATCAGCTCAGCGGGTTTGTCGGTCTGGGCAACGGCTGGCTCAAACTCGACACTGGGAAGGCAAAGGGTGAAGGTCGCTCCTTCGCCAAAGTTGCTATCGACGCTGATTTCGCCTCCCGATTGTTTGGCATATCCGAACACTTGGCTAAGTCCCAGGCCGGTGCCTTTGCCTACCCCTTTGGTCGTGAAAAAAGGATCGAAGATGTGGGGCAGCGTGTCAGTAGCGATGCCGCAGCCGCTATCGGTAATCGACACGGCGACATAATTTCCCTCGACCTGCGAATGGCCATCGCCGGGCAGAGCCGTCCTGGTTTCCACGCGGATCGTGAGCGTGCCTTCTCCGTCCATTGCATCGCGGCCATTTATGGCAAGATTGACCAATGCCGTGTCGAACTGGCTCCGGTCGGCGTTGACATAGCAGCCATGCTCGGGAAATTCGGTTACGATGCCAATTTGAGAGCCGCACAGCGTCTGGATTATATCGCAGATACTGGAAACACTATCGTTGACATCGAACACTTCGGGGCTGAGCGCTTGACGACGCGAAAACGCCAGCAGTTGACTGGTGAGCTTGACCGCCCGATCGGTCGTGTCGGAAATTGCCGCCATGTACCGCTCGCGGCGGGCCTCGGACACGCCGGGACGTTGGAGCAGATCGATCGCAGAGCGGATCACCGTCAGAAAATTGTTGAAATCATGCGCAACGCCGCCAGTCAATTGGCCAACTGCATCCATTTTTTGAGCCTGGTGCAGCGCGTTTTCGGTTTCGGTCTGAAGGCCAACAGCGAGCGCGACGCGCGCCTCCAAGGTCGTGTTCGCCTCCTCCAGCGCCGCGCGCGCGCGAACCGCCGTTGTAACATCGTACCCCCCCACAAAAATACCAGTTACATTCCCGGTGTCACTGCGGATCGGCTGATAAACGAAATCGAGAAATCTATCGGTAGATTCCCCAGACAGCCTGATCGGCATTTCATGCGCGACATGCGCAATCCCTGAAGAATAAACTTCATTCAATATCTTGCCAAAGAACTGATACTCCAAATCAGAGTAAATATCCCGGGCGACACGTCCGATGTAATCACGCGATCCCG
>JANONQ010000268.1:0-2697 GCA_031420935.1 Novosphingobium sp.
CTCTGCCGCTCGGGCAAATCTTGTCCGGCGACTGTATCGAGGCGATGCGGCGGTTGCCCGATGCCTGCATTGATATGGTCTTCGCCGATCCGCCCTATAACCTTCAGCTCGGCGGCGATCTCTCGCGGCCGGACGGCAGTCATGTCAACGCGGTAACCGATGATTGGGACAAGTTCGACAGCTTTGCCGCCTATGACAAATTCACCCGTGCATGGCTGACCGAGGCCCGGCGGGTGCTGAAACCCAGCGGCTCGCTGTGGGTGATCGGCAGCTATCACAATATCTACCGGGTCGGCGCGATGCTGCAGGACATGGGTTTCTGGATCCTCAACGACATCGTCTGGCGCAAGGCCAACCCGATGCCCAATTTCAAGGGCACCCGCTTCACCAACGCCCATGAGACGCTGATCTGGTGTTCGACCGGCGAGAAGGCGCGCTACACCTTCAACTACCGGGCGATGAAAACGCTGAACGACGAGTTGCAGATGCGCTCGGACTGGGTGCTGCCGATCTGCGGCGGGCAAGAACGCATCAAGCGCGGGGGCACCAAGGCGCATCCGACCCAGAAGCCCGAGGCGCTGCTCTACCGGGTGATGCTGGCGACCACCAACAAGGGCGATATCGTACTCGATCCCTTCTTCGGCACCGGCACCACCGGCGCGGTGGCGAAGCGGCTGGGCAGATCGTGGATCGGCTGCGAGCGCGAGGCGGTGTACCGGGACGTCGCGCTGGAGCGCATCGAGATGGCGCTGGAGCTGGATGAAAGTGCGATCGCGACGATGCAGAGCCCGAAATCTGCACCCAAGGTCGCGTTCGGCACGCTGGTCGAAACCGGCTGGATCGCGCCGGGGGCTCAGCTTTGGGACAAGAAGCGCCGGCTGGGGGCGACGGTGCGAACCGATGGCTCGCTGGTATCGGGCGGCGATTGCGGATCGATCCATGGCCTCGGCGCGAAATTGCAGGGCGCGCCGTCGTGTAACGGCTGGTCGTTCTGGCATATCGAGCAGGAGGGTGCGCTGAAACCAATCGACGCACTACGGCAGCTATATCTGCTGGCGACGGAGGATTAAACTCGTTTCTTGTTGATAGGGAAGGATACGAAGCCATGAGGTGAGCGCCGCTGGCTCAGCGTCCAGCAAAGAGCACACCTCACCCAACTCCGGCTAACCAGCAGAACTGGTAAGCCTCCGTATTCCTCCCCTATCAAAGGGGAGGAACAATTGGAGCACGAATGACCGACCAATTCTACATCCGCCCGATCGCCTTCGCCGAAAGCCCGCAGAGCGAGGAGGGTGGGGCCGTGCGATTGGCTGGCGGCATGGTTTATGCCAGCCGGTTCGCCCTCATTGTGCGGCGGGACGGGAACATAGTCTCGCGCCAGCGCGTCGCCGCGCCGGAAATGGCCGAGGCGCTTGCTGGCGTGCCTGGCGATTTCGCAGAAGAAGCGCAAACGCAATGGGCCGCGCTTCAGCAAGCCCATGCCCCGCGCCAATGCGGCTCCCGCACCATTCAGTTCGACCAGCCGCAACTGATGGGTATCCTCAACGTCACGCCGGACAGTTTTTCCGACGGCGGCCAGTTCCTCGACAAGCCCGACGTCGCCAATGCCCATACCGCGGCCATGCTCGAAGCCGGCGCTGCGATCATCGATGTCGGCGGCGAATCGACCCGGCCCGGCGCAGCGGCGGTGTGGGAGGGCGATGAGCTCAAACGGGTGATCCCAGCCATCGAGCGGCTGGCGGCATCCGGCGCGGCGATCAGCGTCGATACGCGGCGGGCGGCGGTGATGGAGGCGGCGCTCGCGGCGGGCGCGCATCTGATCAACGATGTCTCGGCGCTCCGCTACGATCCGCGCAGCCTGGAACTTGCCGCCCGCGCCGGCGTGCCGGTTGTGCTGATGCACGCACCGGGACGGAGCGATGACTTGCACGCCGATGGAGTTTACCGCGACGTCGTGCTCGATGTGTTCGACTGGCTCAAAGCCCGGCGCGACGCGGCGCTGGCGGCTGGCATCGCGCGGGAGAACATCGTGCTCGACCCCGGCGTCGGCTTCGGCAAGTCCGTTACGGAAAACCTGGCGTTGCTCAACGCTTTGCCGCTGTTCCACAGCTTGGGCCAGCCGTTGCTGGTCGGCGCGAGCCGCAAACGTATGATCGGCGCGCTGTCGAACGAGGCGCCGGCCCATAAGCGGCTCGGCGGCTCGCTGGCTATCGCGGTCAAAGCGATAGATGCTGGAGTGCAGCTGATCCGCGTCCACGACGTGGCTGAATCGGTGCAGGCGGTGCGCGTGTGGCGCGGGCTGAGGGACGCGGCGCTGACCGATTTTTCTCAGCTTGCAGCGGCGTAGTCTAATGCCTTGCAGGCAGGTGAGGTCCAAAGCCGCCGGCCGGCTTCGTTTTCAGAGCTTACCCTCGGCAGCGTGACGCTGCCGCTGGCCGACGTTCCCTTTGCGGTAAAAGACAATGTCGATGTGCTGGGTATCGACACGACCGCAGCCTGTCCAAACTTCGCCTATGCCGGTCATGTGCCAATTGGCCTGATCCATCGTCGCCGGCGCCAGCAGGGACTGGTTGGCATAGACCGAGAAATCGACGGTGCGCAGCTTGCCGCTGGCATCCTCGATCTGCAGCTTGACCGTGTTGGAGCCTTCCGCGACGGGGAAATCCTGCAGCGTGTAATTGCCCGGCTGGAAGCTGC
>JANONQ010000269.1:0-2938 GCA_031420935.1 Novosphingobium sp.
CACGGCGCGGACATGCTGGCAGGCGGTGCCGGGCTTCGCGAATACGCCGTCGCCCATAGCGTCGCGGCCAAGGCGCGGATCGTCGCGGACGATGAGCGCGAGACCACCGGCGCGCGCGCCCTGCTCAATCTCGGCCACACCTTCGGCCATGCATTAGAGGCCGAGGCCGGCTTTTCCGACCGCCTGCTCCACGGCGAGGCGGTCGCGCTGGGCATGGTGCTCGCGGCCAGATACTCCGCCCGGCTCGGACTGTTGCCCAGAGCTACGGCCGAGCACATCGCCCGCCATATTGCCGCCGCCGGCCTGCCGGACGAAATTGCATCGCTCGCTTTCACCTGCAACGGTGAGGCGCTCACGCGCCACATGCTTCACGATAAGAAGATGGACGCGGGCTCGCTGCCCTTCGTGCTGATAAAAGGCATCGGTGAGGCGTTTCTGGCGAAGGATATCGTCCTGTCGGATGTTGCCGCTTTTCTTGGCGAGGAGCTTTCGCGGTGACCACCGGCGGAACCCGCGCCGGCTCTACGTCGCTCGCCGCAGCTGACCTAATCAGGCACCAGATCGACGACCGTAAATTCCGGTAACGCCGCCGCGATCAGCAGGCTGCGATGGCAGGCGGCGGCATCGCGTTCATAGCACAGCAGACCCACGCGCTTTTCACCGGCCAGCGCGCGCAACTCGGCCATCGCTGCCATAGCCTCGGGCAATTCGAGCTGCCCGGCATATATTCGTGCGAGCTCTTCATGGTCTCCACGGCGCGCAGCCGCCCGTCCGTCCGCTGGTGTTCCCAGCGGCTTCATGTGGCGATAGGCGATGCCCGCCTCGATTGCCGCGCCTGCCAGTGCCGTCTTCGAAAAACCGGGCCGGCGCGACAGTGGCAAGGCGCGGACATCGACGAGCAGTTCGACCGCGGCGCCTCGTAGTGCGGCAATGACATCGTCCAGCCGTGCCTGCTCATAGCCGATCGTCCAGATTTTACGCATCGCCCAAGGGTGGGGTTGCATGACGGTAAGTGCAAGGTCAGCCGAACCGTGCCACCGATTGCATTCCCGCCAAAAAGTAACAATCAGTGGTCACAATTTCAAGCATCACTCCAGCTCAAGGATCACCGCATCCACTGCCAGGCTTTCACCCGCCTTGGCATTGACCTTTATTACTGTGGCCGATTTTTCCGCGCGCAGGATGTTCTCCATCTTCATCGCTTCCACGACCGCCAGCGGCTGACCGGCCTCGACCCTGTCGCCTTCTTTGACGTTCAGCGAAATCAGCAGGCCAGGCATTGGGCAGATAAGGAACCGGGAAAGGTCGGGCGGCATTTTTTCAAGCATGTGCGAGGTAAGATGCGCGATACGCGCGGGTAGAATTTCGGCCTGATGGATCGCGCCGCGCGCGGTCATCCTGAGGCCGGTGCGGGTTGGCTCCAGCTTGACACCCAGTATCTCCGAATTTCCCAGCTCGGCCTGCACCATACGGTCTCCGGGGGTATATTCCATCGACAGCGCGATAGCCGCACCATCGACGGTGATGTCGCTCTCGTCGAGACTGACGATATGCTCGCTGTCGCCGATCCGAATGCTCCATTCATAAGGCGGATCGAGATTATCGGCGAGCTGGCCACTGACCTGCCGCGCCCGGTCGGCCCGAGCCGTGGCGACAAAGCCGGCGATTGCGGCAAGATTGTGCTTGAGCTCGAGCGAGGCAGTCGCGCCCTGAAAGCCGTCGGGATATTCCTCAGCAATGAAACCGGTGGTGAGTTCGCCCGAGCGAAAGCGCGGATGCTGCATGATAGCCGACAGGAAATCGATGTTATGGCCCAGCCCTTCGATCTCGAAGGCGTCCAGCGCGGCGACCTGCAAATCCGCCGCCTCATCGCGCGTCTCGCCCCAGGTCACCAGCTTGGCGATCATCGGATCGTAGAACATTGAGACTTCGCCGCCTTCGTAAACCCCGTCATCGACGCGCACTCCGTCGACGCCGCGCCGGCCGTTGGCGGTGCCATCGTCGGTCCAGCCTTCGACCGGCGGATCATAGCGCACCAGCCGCCCGGTCGAAGGCAAAAAGCCGCGATAGGGGTCTTCGGCATAGACCCGGTTTTCGATCGCCCAGCCGTCGATGCCGATGTCGGCCTGCGTCATCGCAAGCCTTTCGCCAGCGGCGACGCGGATCATCTGCTCGACCAGATCGATGCCGGTGATAGCCTCGGTAACCGGGTGCTCCACCTGCAGCCGGGTGTTCATTTCGAGGAAGTAGAAGCTTTCGCCCGTGGGATCAGCACCCGAGACGATCAGTTCCACCGTCCCCGCGCTGTAATAGCCCACCGCCCGCGACAGCGCGACGCATTGCTCGCCCATCGCTTTGCGCATCTTGGGGGTAACGAACGGTGACGGCGCTTCTTCCACTACCTTCTGGTGGCGGCGCTGGATCGAGCATTCGCGCTCATTCAGGTAGAGAATGTTGCCGTGCTGGTCGCCGAGTATCTGGATCTCGATGTGGCGCGGGTTGAGGATGAATTTCTCGATGAACACGCGGTCGTCGCCGAAGGAGTTCAGCCCCTCGCGCTTGGTCGCCTCGAAGCCCTCGCGCACGTCCTTTTCATCATGGGCCAGCCGCATGCCCTTGCCGCCGCCGCCGGCCGAGGCCTTCATCATCACCGGATAACCAATCTCGGCCGAGATGCGCACCGCATGCTCGGTATCCTCGATCTCGCCGACGAAACCGGGGACGACATTGACCCCTGCTTTCAGCGCGAGTTTCTTCGACTCGATCTTGTCGCCCATTGCGGCAATGGCGTTGATCGGCGGGCCGATGAAGGCGATGCCCTCGGCGGCGAGCTTTTCGGCGAAGCTTGTGCGTTCAGATAGGAAACCATAGCCCGGATGGACCGCCTCCGCGCCGGTCTGCTTGGCCGCGGCGATGATCTTGTCGGCTATCAGATAGG
>JANONQ010000270.1:0-4805 GCA_031420935.1 Novosphingobium sp.
CCACTGCTGCCCGGTGCTGCAATAGGCATAGGCGCTGATGATCATGTCCGGCGGCGGCAGCCTGGCGGCGATATCGTCATCATCGGGAATGTCGGTAAAGCCGTTGTCGGCATCGTTGCGGTTGCGCTGGTTGCTGACCGCACAGCCAAGGTGCGTGCGCGCGTAAGAGCGCAGCTCCTTCATGTAGCCGCGATCTTGCGCAGCCTGCTGCGCCGGGCCTTCCTGATGGCGCGCAGCGAGCATCGCCGAATAGGCTTCGCCGTGTACCCAGACGATATCGGCCGCTTCAAGAAACGGGTTGATCGACGATCCTTCATACCAGCAGACCAGTTTGCCCTCTTCCTTGGCGCGCCAGACCATGTCCCAATATTCGTTGACCAGCTTGCCCGCCATGCGGGTGGCCACCAGCTTGTTGGCGACCTTGGGTTGTACTGCCCGCATGTTCATGTCGGCCGTCTCCGTCAGGATGCTTGCAGTACAAGCGGCTTGGCATCCTGTCGACGCTTGACGATTTCGAGAAAGGTTTCGACGCGGGTCTTCAGGCTCTCAAGCGCCATCGATTGATTTTGCTGATTTTTGATGCAAGGTGCATTCCATGTCGCTATCCGCCGGGAATGGTTGCCCGATGTCGCTGTTAGTGATGGAAGGTCACTTTGCCACACGGACAAGATTCGAAAACTGCTGTGTGAACAGCAAACGGGGGTAATATGGGTCCGCTAACGGGTGTCCGGATTGTCGAGATGTCGAATATTGGCCCCGCGCCATTCTGCGCGATGCTGCTGGCCGATCTTGGGGCGGACGTGCTTCGCGTCAGCCGGCTTGCGACCGTGGATCTCGGCTTCGAGATGGAGCCCCGCTTCGACCTTCTCAATCGCAACAAGCAGGCCGCGGCGATCGACCTTAAGGCGCCGGAAGGCGTCGAGACAGTTAAGCAGCTCATAGCGACTGCCGACATGCTGATCGAAGGGTTCCGGCCTGGCGTCATGGAGCGTCTTGGCCTCGGACCGGAGGTTTGCGCCGCGATCAATCCCCGCCTCGTCTACGGGCGAATGACCGGATGGGGGCAGCAGGGGTCCATGTCGCACCTTGCCGGTCATGACATCAATTACATCGCCATGACCGGTGCCCTTGCGGCGATTGGGCCAAAAGACGGATCACCAGCGGTTCCGCTCAACCTGATTGGCGATTTCGGCGGCGGCTCGCTTTACCTGGCGATGGGAATGCTTGCCGCGCTGGTGGAAGCACGGCAATCGGGACAAGGACAGGTGATCGACGCGGCGATGGTCGACGGAATCACGAGCCTGATGGCGATGCATCTGGGATTGCGTCAGGCCGGGATATGGGAGAACAAGCGTGGCTCCAACGCGGTAGATGGCGGCTCACCCTATTATACGACATACCCAACCAGCGACGGCAAGTTCATTGCGGTGGGCGCGGTAGAACGCCGCTTCTATCGTCTGTTGCTCGACAAGCTGGAACTCGATCCCGCCCAGTTGCCGGACCAGAACGACAAAGAGCGATGGCCCGAGCTCCATGCAATCTTGGCAAGCAAATTCGCCGCTCGCACACGCAGCGAGTGGGCAGGGATATTTGCCGACAGCGACGCCTGCGTAACCCCGGTGCTGGACATGGATGAATGTCTTTCGCACCCGTTTACCAAGGAACGCGGCCTGTACGAGGTTCACGAAGGCGTAACCGCCCCGGCCCCGGCCCCCCGGTTCAGCCGGACCCAAACGTCCGTCAGAGGGCCTACGGTCGATCCGGTGGCCGGCACCAGGGATGCCTTGCTGGCTTGGGGCATCGCACCCGAAGCAATCGAATCCTTGCGAGAGAAGCGCGTTATCGCAGGCTAGACTAACGCCCTTGCCGCCTAGAACTTCTTGAGCTTGCCATCGAGGAAGGAGTGAGCCGGCGTCCAAAGGGGGGATAGCGCCAAGCTATGTGCGCGCTGCAACTCCGGGTGCTATGGTGTAGAGGGAAGAAAGCGGCAAAAGGCCGCGACAGGGAGGATCATATGAAGGGGACGAAGCCCGATAGGGAACAGGGGATATTCTCGGGCTACCGCGCCGTCGTGCTTTTGATGTTGCTGCTCGCTTACATCCTTAATTTCGTCGACCGGCAAATTGTCGGCATTCTGGCCGTTCCCATCAAGGCCGATCTCAACCTGTCCGATACGCAGCTCGGAATGATGGGCGGCCTCGCCTTCGCGATTTTCTATGCGACCCTCGGCATACCGATCGCCTGGCTCGCCGACCGCTTTAGCCGCAAATGGATCGAAACAGTGGCGCTTGCGACCTGGAGCGGATTCACCGCGCTATGCGGGATGGCCGGCGGATTCACTTCGCTGTTCATTGCACGGCTCGGCGTCGGTGTCGGTGAAGCGGGCGGCGTAGCGCCCGCATTCTCGATGGTCTCTGACTATTATCCCCCCGAGCAGCGGGCCCGCGCGTTCTCAATCCTGACGCTCGGCCTGCCTATCGGATCGGCGCTCGGCCTGTTCATCGGCGGCTTTCTTGCCGCAGAATATGGGTGGCGCTTCGCCTTTATCGCGCTCGGCATCGCCGGTTTCGTGCTGGCACCGATATTCGCCATCGTCGTTCGCGAACCCAAGCGTGGCGCGTTCGACCCGCCCGAGACGCAAACGGCGGACAACGCCTCGGCCATCGACGTGTTGCGCCAGGTCGCCGCAAAACCGACCTTCTGGCTGGTGTCGCTGGGTTCGGCGACGGCATCGATGCTGTCCTATGGTCTTGGTTTCTGGCTGCCGTCCTTCATTGCCCGGAGCCACGGCCTCGACATTTCGGACACATCGAAATTCCTCGGCACGGTTGCCATCACGGGCGGGATAGCGGGCATCCTGCTCGGCGGCTATCTCACCGACCATTTCGGCCAACGCGATCGCCGGGCCTATATGCGTATTCCCGCCATCGCCTTCCTGATCGGCTTCCCGTTCTTGCTCGCAGGGATTTATGTCGAATCGCTGCCATGGGTGTTCGCGCTGCTGCTCGTTCCGCAGGCGATGGGCTATGTCTGGACGGGACCCAGCGTCTCCATCATCCAGAATATCGCACCCGCGTCGATGCGCACGACTACGACCGCCTTTTATCTGATGATCGTCAATTTCATCGGGCTCGGCATCGGGACGATGGTGTTCGGACTGCTGTCCGACTCGTTGACTTCATTCTATGGCGGCTCCGCTCTGCGCTATTCGATCATGATATGCGCGGTCGTGCTCTATCCCCTGACAGCGACGCTCTATTTCCTCGCGGCGCAGCGGATCACCGACGACTGGCAGGGGTAGCGAGGTCTGAGGCGATCAGCCCCGCACCGCCGCAGTCATCCGCACGACTAGCTACGGAAATAGCGAGCACGTCGATGCAGATCATCAAACCAGCCTTGGGGCTCAGAAACCAGAACAACCAAGAAATCTGTCGGGATTGAATCAATTTCGAGGCGCCGCCAAATTTTCATGCTGCGTGCCACAAGTTGGTTGGCGCGATATTTACCGGAACTCCGGACATGCGCGGCATGGCATTGATCGGCTCCACGTTGGTCTCAGTACTGATCAACATGTTCACAGAGGTCCCATGCAGCGCGACGTCGGCATCTTCCGCGGGCAACTTGCCCCAGCCGTGCGCCATCGACACGACGCCAGGGCGCAAACTCGGATCTGCCTCCACGATCGCCACAACTTGCCCGTGATCGGACGATATCTGAATGCGATCCCCGTCCTTCAGCCCGAGTTGCGCAAGGTCGTCGGGGTTCAGGTACGCGGGGTTGTAGGCGTTGCGCTTGCGCGTCGAGGGGAGGAACATGCCTATCGTGTTGTAAACGTTCCGCATTCGTCGCGACGAAAGCACGTGGGTGAAATTTTTTCCGTTACTCAAATGGCCTTGCGCCGTTCGCCGCACCTCGCAAGCGATTTCCGACAGCTCCTCTGCGACGTCATCGGGAATTACATCGAATTGCGCGGTGGCGTCCGGCCGGGGGGGCAGGACTTCATCCTGCGCTTCGTAGAAAATCTTGCCAGACGGGTGCTTTTTAATCTCATCCAGTGGCGCTAGCGGATGCTTGGCGCGTGATTCCAGCAATTCGTCCAACGTCGGCGCCGTTTCCATATCGAGTTGTACGCCCTCGTATTGGATCGATTTACCTAGCCGCTTGGCCAAGGCCCAGAAGAAGTACCACTCCTCTGTTAGTTCGGAATCCTTTGGAACATCCAGAATTTGGGGCGAATATTGTACCCAGGGAGCGGGAAAGAAGGCAAACCCGTAGGCGCTCACTGGCAAGTCGGCCCGCTCATACATCGCGCGCGGCGGAATGACATAGTCGGACAGGCGCGCGGAGTTGCTCATGTACGGATCGACCACGACTGTCAGTTCGAGCGACTGATAGGCCTTAACCGCCTTCTGCTGGTCCGGCATCAGGCTGGTGATGTTGCCGCCGCACGAGATCAGACATTTTATCTGCCCGGGTCCCGGGGTGAGGATTTCATCGGGCAGCGTGCCGGTGGTCTTTTCCCCCGCCAGGATACCGACGCCGCGAATCCGGCTGGGCGGTGCTTTCCAGGACGTGCGCGGCGGCGCAATGACCTCTGCGTAGAAAGGCCCGGAAGGTGTCAGCATGTCGACGCTGATTACCGTATCGCCAGGCCGGGTGAAGCGACCGCATACGACATTCAAGCAGTCGGCCAGATGCTGCGTCATGTTTGAATGAGGCGCCATACTGGGACCGGTGCCGGTGTAGGCGCGGCCTTGGGTCGCATCCCGCGCGAACATCTCTGCGACCCGCCGAATGTCGCCCGG